>JAGDCV010000063.1 GCA_017958365.1 Clostridiales bacterium | reverse complement strand
ATGTGTTAGCTTTAAGAGGTGATGTTAATCCTGATATCCCTGATAAGAATGATTTCCGTCACTCATCGGATCTCATCTCCTATATGAAGCGTAACAGTGATTTCTGTTTTCTCGGTGCCTGCTATCCTGAACGGCATCCCGAGTCTTCAGATATCGTATCAGACATGAAGTTCCTGAAGAAGAAAGTCGATGCCGGGGCGGAGGTGCTGCTGTCACAGCTGTTCTTCGATAATAATATCTTCTACAGGTTTTACGATAAATGCAGGATAGCAGGTATCGATGTTCCGGTCATCCCGGGAGTCATGCCGGTCATTAATGCATCGCAGATAAAGAGAATGGTAAGCATATGCCATGCATCATTCCCGGAAAGATTTCAGCGGATAATCGCGAGGTTCGAGAATAACAGGGAGGCTCTCTTTGATGCGGGTATATCGTATTGCTTAAGCCAGATAATCGATCTTCTGACGAATGACATAAGCGGGATACATCTGTACACGATGAATAATCCTGTCGTGGCAAGAAGGATCTGCGAGGGGATAAAGAACATCGTATACAGGAAGGTAAAGCAAAAGGGTTGTCGTTAAGACAACCCTTTTAAATCTAAGTGGCTGGGGTGGCAGGATTTGAACCTACGAATGCGGGAGTCAAAGACCCGTGCCTTACCCCTTGGCTACACCCCAGTGACAGAAGCCTGACTTAACTGGGTAGAAAAATGTGGGGTGGGATATGGGATTCGAACCCATGACTTCCAGTGCCACAAACTGGCGCTCTAACCAACTGAACTAATCCCACCATAACTAAATCAAGCTTTGAGGCTATCCGTCAGCGTAACGATTATATGGGGAAGGGTATGTAAAGTCAAGTTTATTTTTGGTCTTAAGCATGCGATACTTATGCTATGTATGAGTTAAAAGATGTGTTGCGTACATACGAGCTTTTCGCGATGGAGACGGAACGGTTGAGGCTTGCTGTGCTGAAGCGTTCCTGTGCGCGTAACGTGGCGGATTACCTTGCGCGGAACCGCGAGTTTCACAGGAAGTGGTCCCAGACTCACGATGATAATTATTTCACGATGTGGACGCAGCGCGATTACCTTAAGTATGATGCGGCCGAATACCATGCGGGAAGGCTCGTTCCTCTTTACATCATGCCAAAAGATGAGCCCGGCAACATAATAGGGCGTGTTTCTTTCTTTAACTTTGCTTACGGCGGCATGATGAGCTGCAGTGTCGGATACCATCTCGATCAGAATGCGACGGGGAAGGGCTATATGACTGAAGCGCTCAAGGCCTCGTGCGAGATGATAATGGACATCATGAAGATGCACAGGATAGAGGCGTTCATACTGCCGAATAACGAGAGATCACTGAATCTTATCAAAAGATGCGGGTTTGCTTACGAGGGGAAACGCATCTCGTACATGCACATAAACGGCAAGTGGGAGGACCACGAGGCTTTCTATCTTCTGTCTGACAACAAAATATCTTGATAAATAATGTTTGAAGATAAGAAAAAAAGTATATAATGGTATTAGAAATTTTTCCGGAGGCCTTTAAGTGATGAAAACAAGCATTAAGAAAATAGTTTCCGTCGCATGTGTTTTGTCCGTTATGGGAGCTATATCAGCTTGCGGTAAGGACAAGGAACCTACAGAGACATCCTTTGCAGATATCACTCCTACACCGATCCCTGTAGAGACGACCACTACGCCTACAACAACACTTACGGTCTACTCCGGACCTCTTCCTTCAAATGACATCGCAGTTACATGGGCTGAGACTACGCTCGATACGCCTGTCGTTATGTATGCTGCAGTATCCGAGGGCGAATTCCTCCGTGTAAGGAAGGGACCTTCGACAGAGTATGATATCGTCGGAACTTTGACGAGAAATCAGCAGGTTCAGGTCGTTGCGGTAACGGATTCTTCCTGGTATAAGACGATCGACGGCTTCTATATCTCATCTTCGTTCCTGGCTCAGGATCCTCAGTAAAAAGATTCCGTAAATTTATATTGGACTTTTGAATGCTTGTGTTGTATCATACTTAAGCGTTTTTACGGCGCAGGCAAAAACGCGGGTGTAGTTCAATGGTAGAACTTCAGCCTTCCAAGCTGACCACGTGGGTTCGATTCCCATCACCCGCTCCAGACTCACACAGGCATCACACATGTGGTGCCTGTTTTATTTTGTGCTGTTGCAAAAAGGCCGCACATTTCTCTTTTGTCATTCGTCAAACACTATGAGAGGTCAATGATTCATGGATATCGAACAGCAATATGATAAGCTCCTGCGCTATTGCTACATGAAGCTTCGGGACAAGACTCTGGCGGAGGATATAACGCAGGAGACGTTTATCAGATACTTCGAAAGCAAGGACTATCGCAGTGTGGGGAACGAAATGGCTTACCTATACACGATAGCCCGGAATCTGTGTATCGACCATTTCAGGAAGCAAAAGGATGAGCCGGTTGAAGAAATTCCTGAAAGAGCGCAGGAACTTCAGGGGACAGGCGACTATGCGCAAGGGCTGGTTGACAGGATCACCATAGAACAGGCTTTGGACAGGCTGGATGCGGACGAGAGGGAAGCCGTGGTGCTTCGTTACTCGTGGGAGCTTTCGGTAAAGGACATAGCCCAAGGCATGGGAATCTCACGTTTTGCCGTGAGAAGAAGGATATCTTCGGCACTTAATAAGCTTCGAAAGGAGATGGAGGCAGATGAGAAAGACTGAACTTAAGCTGCTCGTTAAAAATGCATACGGCATAGAAGCTTCCCGGAAGGACGGGTTTATAAGGAAATACCAAAGACGTGAGCTTAACTACGGAGAACTTCTTCACGTACAGCTTCAGTATATGGGGCCACAGTTGACGGCAATCTGCGGCTATGTGCTCGCGATGCTGCTCGGTTCTATCGCAAACATCGACATGAATCTTGCAAAAGCCGTCGCAGTCTTTGCGCCGCTGGCTGCGCTCTTTGCACTGACAGGGCTGGGGAAATCCGGGAAGTACGGCATGGAGGAGATTGAGATGTCTTCAAGGTTCTCTCTAAGGACGATCAAGGTCATACGGCTTTCCATCATCGGGATTGCCGGGCTTGCAGTTATGCTGGCGGCATCATGTGTGCTTATGGCCGTTACGGGAATGGATATTTTTGTTTCCTTTGCCGCAGCGGGCGTGCCGTATCTCGTGACCACGTTCCTTTGCATGCTTCTCGTACGCCGCTGGCACTCAACGAAGAACATTTACGGCTGTGTCGTGATAGCGGCAGGTGTCTGCGTTGCCATGTTCGGAGGCATCGACATTCTTGTAAGCTGCAGCGCAGTGATCGTCAGGTGCGTTCTTCCCGCAGTGCTTTTGTTGTCTGCCGTTCTGACGGCAGCAGAGGCAAGAAGATATGTAAGAGAAAGTGAGGAATTACAATGGAACTTGTGTTAGACCGTGTGTCGAAGCAGTATCAGAATATAAAGGCCGCCGATACCATCACGCTGAACCTCGGCGTAGGAGTGACAGGGCTTCTCGGAGCAAACGGAGCAGGTAAGACCACGCTCATGAGGATGATCTGCGGAATCTTAAAGCCGACCGGAGGAACGATATCCTTTGACGGAACGGATGTGTCGGAGGAGTTGTACCGCGACGCCTTGGGCTATCTGCCTCAGAATTTCGGATGTTATCCTTCATTTACGGGCAGGGATTTTCTGATGTATATCGCCGTATTAAAGGGACTTGATAGGAAGACGGCGCAAAGAAAAATAGATGAGCTCATAAAGTCCGTCAATCTCGAAGATGCAGCTGACAGAAAGATACGTACTTATTCCGGTGGCATGAAACAGAGGCTCGGCATAGCACAGGCGCTGCTTAACGATCCCAAGATAATCGTTCTTGATGAGCCGACGGCAGGTCTGGACCCGAAGGAAAGGGTGCGTTTCAGGAACATGATCGCGGAACTCGGTAAAGAATCCATCGTTCTTCTCTCGACTCATATTGTTTCCGACGTGGAGCATATCGCAGACCGCATCCTCATGATGAAGGACGGTCAGATCATCTGGGATGGGAAGAGGGAACACATACCCGATGACCTTGAAAGCTTCTATCTTAAGGAGTTCGGAGGTGCGGATGATGAATAATCTCGGAGCGATGTACCGGTTTGAGTTAAGAAAGATCATATGCCGCAAGATAACCTTGATCGCAATGACCGCGGTGATCTTGCTAATGATCGCCATGAATATCGGAGAATATGTATCCGGCACGGTGATCGTCAATAAGGAGGAGAATGCACTTGTAGGCCGGCCTGTTGATGATGCGATGTTCGATGAGATG
Source organism: Clostridiales bacterium (assembly GCA_017958365.1). Lineage (GTDB taxonomy): Bacteria > Bacillota > Clostridia > Saccharofermentanales > Saccharofermentanaceae > Saccharofermentans. The sequence continues at coordinate 45,285 of JAGDCV010000063.1, read as the reverse complement.
CGCATGGCTGTGTCTCCCAATACGGTAACAATGGATGATGGTACAAAGATGTCCGTCGGCATAGTCATAAATGATTCCACGTATAAGCCGCTTATGGATTATCTCGTAATAATAGGCGGGAGCATTGACAAGGCATACGCCATGAGTGAAGCAGACCTCGAGAGAAGATTTGACGGCGTAATCGATGATATCATCCGCGATCAGTGTCTGACGGAAAAGGAGGTCGAATACTGGCAGTCAAAACGGTCTCAGTCGCCGATGCCGCTCACATACGGGAAGATACAAAACGGCTGGGGTGATTCCGTATGCATACTTTACGTTGTCGCCATTTTGACCATGATATCCATCTCCGCCACTTTATCGGGAGTCTTCAGCGACGAGTCGCAGCTTCATACTGACGCGCTGATATTCTCCTCTCGAAATGGCAAGAAGAGGCTTGTTGTTGCAAAGCTCCTTGCGGGTATCACCGTGGGAATGCTCGAGACTTTTATGATACTCCTCGCTTGTGTGGGAACTGAATTCGCGATCTCAGGCTTTGACGGCAGTGAGGCATCGGTGCAGTTCTTCGTAGGTCCTACGGCAATGGACATGAAGATAAGCACCGCGTTCTGGATATATACGGGAATAATGCTCGTGATAGGGCTGCTTCTGAGCGTCTTTGCAATGTGCCTTTCGCAGGTGTTCCGTAATTCAGTGGGTGTTATGGCCACAATGATGGGACTATGGCTTGTAAGCATGCTGAATCCGCCGTACAGCTGGAGACTGGTCTCGCAGGCATGCAGTTTCCTGCCTATTACGTTCCTCGGCAGCTGGACTTTCTCGGATTACCGTCTGGTGAGTATATTTGGCCACATGTTCACGATCCTCGAGACTGCGCCTGTCATATATCTTGTTTCCGCTGCGGTGCTGTGCGTATTGACAAGAATCAGCTATGACAGATATCAGGTGACCAAATAGTATTGCCAAGCGGATGAAAATAGTATAGAATCTGTTGGTCAAACGTGGGTCATTAGCTCAGCTGGATAGAGCAACAGCCTTCTAAGCTGTGGGTCGGAGGTTCGAGTCCCCCATGGCTCACCAGATAACATCGGCTTCATGCCGGTGTTATTTTTTTGTCCGTCAATGCTATAATCATCACATGGGTAAAAAGATATCAGATAACAAGGATGTCATTCTTTGCTTTCTCGGCTCCAAGCTTTTGTTTGTGGCCATTCTTCTCATTACACACGTATCCTATCCTACCGTTCTCGGGCTGTTTGATGCTTTCCACTATAGAAATATAGCGGAGCTGGGTTACTACCATGAGATGATGACGGTGTTTTTCCCTGTGATACCTCTGATAATAAGATATACGGGGGATGTGGGGCTCATAGTGATCAATCAGATCGCTTACCTGTTCTCTCTTTATTTCCTGAAGCAGATACTCCTTGAGATGAAGACAAAGACGGATCCGTCTTTGGTCCTTGCAGTTGTTGCCGTATCCCCGATGGCTTTGTTTACTTCCATTGAGTATACGGAATCGCTCTTCATGCTCCTTACCGTGCTAGTTTTCTATCTGTTTATCAAAGATAAGGCTGCATGGCTTATGGGACTGATACTGGGTCTTTCAGTCCTGACGCGAAATACGGGTTCTCTGTTATTCTTCGCAGTCTTTGTCGGCATGGTCATAAGGACAGTTAAGGATAAGGAGCACATAAAAAAGAGGATTGCCGATATTCTCATCTGTTTTGCACCTGCGACCTTGATAAGCCTTATCTATCCGGTATTCCTTCAGATAAGGTTTGGAAGCTGGAGATCGTTCATGGATGCCCAGTATGACTACTGGATCAGGATCAAATCAGATGTATTCAGAACAACGTGGATCTCGCTTAAGTTAATATTTACCAATACTTATACCTACGATGCAGTGGACACTGATGTCCTGTTTAAGATAAACGAAGTGCTGTCAGTATCCTGTCTGGCATTGGTTGTTTTTCTCATAGTAAGGGAGATCCTCATCATGAGAAGGACAAACAGACTTAACATTCCTGCTGTAGTCGCTATCGTCTATTCCGTGCTCTTTGTCATCGCGATCTGCATGACCATAAGAGAACCTAAGGTCGATTGTCCTACAGACAGCTTCTACCGTTACTACGCAGGATTATTTCCTGTATATCTTGGCATAGGCAGGTTTAAAGAGGGAGGAGTCAAGATAAGCATAATAGTAAGCGTCTTGATAACACTCATCACGGCTCCTCTGTTTTGCCTGGGCTCTTTCTTCTATTGATAAAGCCCTGTCAAAAACCGCTTGACAGAGTGGGTGCATACCAATATAATCTTTCTTGCATTTGTCGAAAGACAACAAGCGCGGCCGTGGCGGAACTGGCAGACGCGCACGTTTGAGGGGCGTGTGGTTAACCCCATACGAGTTCAAGTCTCGTCGGCCGCACCATATAAATCCCGGAATCGAGAGATTTCGGGATTTTCTTTCATTTTGGATAATAAAAGGTGTTATTATATGCGTATGCGCAGACTAATTAAGGCAATAGCGGCACTTGCTGCCATCATTTTTATTTTCGAGACGCCTTTCTTCGCGTCGACGGTAAATGCTGCTCCTAATCCCGGTGCAGGGCAGTTTGTAACGCGTCTTTATAATTATGCCCTCGGCCGTGATCCCGATGCTCAGGGATACAACGACTGGACTAATGCGCTTTTGAACGGTGATGTTAATGCTGCTGAGGTTGCCACCGGTATCCTTAACAGCGAAGAGTATGTCAATCTCAACGCAGATGACACTTCATATGTAACGACTCTTTATCACGTGTTCTTCAACCGTGATCCCGATGCGACGGGACTTTCCGTCTGGGTAACGGCACTTGAGTCCGGCACTGCACGCCGCGACATTCTGATGGGATTTATCAATTCCGTTGAGTGGGCCAACCTTTGTGCTACCTATGGCATCTACTCGGGAAGTACGAGTGCTCCTACGGTCGAGCTCGTTCCTACCGAGAATCACCTTAACTTCGTTTCCAATCTTTTTAAGTATTTTACGGTTCATAACTACACGGATGATGAGATAAATGCCGTAGCGACTGACCTTGTCTACCTGAGGACCAACTGCAGACAGGTCGCTCACGACATGATCTTTTCCGATGAGTATGTGGCTTTGGCTAAGGCTTCGACTCCCGCAAGAGTAGTGGAGAACTTCTTTAAGGCGTTTAACGGAAGGAATCCGATGCCTGCGGAGACCAACGCTCTTTGCGATGCTATGAACGGCGCCCTGAATATCGACTATCTTTACAACTACTTTGTTAACAGAAACTCGTTTGCGGTCAACTGCGTCAACAGAGGTTTGATGCCCGGCCGTAAGATCGAGGTCAATACTTCGGGCATAAGTGACGATGCGTTAAGAGGTTACTTCTCCGATGCGGCTTTTGTAGGTAACTCTGTCACGGCAGGTTTCCCCATGTACTTCAGCGCAAGGGGCAGCGGACTTCTTGGCGACGTTCAGATATTTGCACGCGTAAGTTACTCATTCCTGTCTGACATGAACAGTCTGTCAGGATACATGCTCCAGTATGATGAGATGGAGATGCGTGCATGCGAGATCTTAAGCCTTGCCAACATACAGAAGGTCTTCATCTGCATGGGTACGAACGACCTTGTCGGTACCGAGCCCGATGTTGTTTTCTCACGCTATGTCGATTACATAAACGAGATAATCGATACCAACCCCGGCATCCGCGTCTTCATCGTATCAACGACACCCCGCTGCAATTCAGATCAGACACCGGGACTTACGAACGAGAAGATAGACCAGTTGAATGCGCTCATGAGCGAGTACTGTTCCGAGAACGGACTCGACTTCATCGACATCAACACGCCTTTGAAGAACGGAACAGAAGAACTGTTTGCCGATTACTCAAGCGACGGCTACGTTCACATGAATAATACGGGTTACGGCGTATGGTCCAATGCGATCACGTCCTACGTCAGATCCATGCTTGCGTCCGAGCGTCATATCTACAGGAACACCGGCAGCTGACATGCCTTCGATAAGACCCGCGCTCGAAAAGGACATTCCACGCCTTAAGGACCTTCTTCTGCAGGTGCTTACCGTGCACCATGAGATAAGGCCTGATCTGTTTAAGGCAGATTGCACCAAGTACAACGACAGGGAATTAGCGGCGATGATAGGGAATGAGTTAAGGCCTGTTTTCGTTTATGTTGATGATGATGATGTGACGCAGGGTTATGTGTTCTGTGTCATAGAGCAGCACCCGGGTAACAACATCCTGACGGACATAAAGACACTTTACCTCGATGACCTTTGTGTTGACGAGAGTTTAAGGGGTGAAGGCATCGGAAAGAAGCTTTATGAGTATGCCAGGGATTATGCGAAGGAGATCGGGTGCCATAATCTTACTTTGAACGTGTGGGAAGGCAACGAAAGTGCCATAAAGTTCTATGAAAGTCTCGGCCTGGTTCCCTATAAGTATGGAATGGAGACAATACTCTGATTGTGATACAATTTAAGTTCATATTAGAACTTTGGAGAGTGACACATGAAGAAGATTATGCTGGGCAACGAGGCCGTTGCGAGGGGCGCATATGAGGCCGGTGTAAAGTTTGTCTCATCCTATCCCGGTACACCTAGTACAGAGATCACTGAAGAAATAGCAAAGTATCCCGAAGTAGCTTGTGAGTGGGCACCTAACGAGAAGTGCGGCGCCGAAGCTGCCATCGGTTGTTCTGTCAGAGGCGGAAGAGCCATGACATGTATGAAGCACGTCGGCATGAACGTGTGTGCAGACCCGCTCTTTACGGTGTCTTACACGGGAGTTAACGGAGGTCTCGTCTTCTGCGTTGCGGACGATCCCGGAATGCATTCTTCCCAGAATGAGCAGGATTCACGTAACTATGCACGTGCTTCCAAGGTTCCGATGCTTGAGCCTTCTGATTCCGAGGAGTGCAGAACTTTCACTAAGTACGCATTCGAGATGAGTGAGAAGTACGATACACCCGTTCTATTAAGACTTCACACACGTGTATCACATTCGAGGTCTGTCGTTTCCGTTGAGGATGCGGCTCCCATCACTATCAAGGATTATGAGAAGAATCCTCCCAAGTACGTCATGATGCCGGCTAATGCGATCGGTAAGCATGTCGTGGTTGAGGAAAGAAACAAGAAGATAATTGACGATGTTGCGGCTGATCCCGAGGGCGTCGGTCTTCATAAGATCGAGATCCGTGATACAAAGCTCGGCATCATCACGGACGGTGCGGCTTACCAGTATGTAAGGGATGCGCTTCCCAACGCGAGCGTTTTGAAGTTAGGCCTCGTATGGCCTCTTTCCGAAGCCGTTATCAAGGACTTCGCTTCCAAGGTTGAAAGAGTCGTTATAGTAGAGGAGTTGGATCCTTTCCTTGAGACTGAGATCAAGGCCATGGGTGTTAAGTGCGAAGGTAAGGAGTTGTTTACTCTTCTCGGTGAATACTCCGCGAGACTTATCAAGGAGAAGCTTTCTGATGATGAGCTTCCCGTATCAGCCTTCGATGCTTCGAAGCTTCCGCAGATCCCCGGACGTCCTCCGGTCCTTTGTGCCGGATGTCCTCACAAGGGTCTGTACCTTGCTCTTAAGAGATTGAAGGTCAATGTAACCGGCGATATCGGTTGTTATACTCTGGGCGCACTGCCTCCCATGCAGGCTGTTGATACTGTCGTATGCATGGGTGCGTCGGTCGGCATGGCACACGGTTTTGACAAGGCTACGGATCACGCAGATTCACGTAATACAGTCGGCGTTATCGGTGACTCGACATTCCTGCATTCAGGTGTAACGAATCTTATGAATGCCGTTTATAACGACAGCCAGATCACTTTGATCATTCTCGATAATTCAATTACCGGCATGACAGGTCACCAGCAGAATCCTTCAACCGGAATGAACATCCGTCTTGAGGCTGCTCCTGCCGTATCACTGGAGAAACTCTGTGAGAGCCTGGGCGTTCGTCCCGAGGCCATAAGGGTGGTCGATCCCGTCGATACATTCGAGTGTGAGAAGGTCATCAAGGAAGAACTCGAGCGCGAAGTCGTCTCGGTCGTTATCGCAAGAAGACCCTGCGCTTTGATCCCTACGGGCAGAGCGAAGAAGGGTGTTGAAGTATCGGTAGATTATGATAAGTGCCGTAAGTGCGGAGCATGCGGACGCATTATGTGTCCTGCTCTCATTATGGATGCTGACGGATTCCCCGTCGTGGATGCTGAGGCCTGCAATAACTGCGGACTTTGCGTAAATGTATGCCGTTTCGGCGCACTTTCGAAGGCGGAGGAGTAAGACGATGGAAAATATCAATGCATCAATAGTATTAGCAGGTGTCGGCGGACAGGGTACGCTCATTGCAGGTAAGCTTCTCGGCATACTTGCCATGAACCTGGGTCTCGACGTGAAGGTATCCGAGGTTCACGGAATGAGCCAGCGCGGAGGTTCGGTTGTAACTTACGTTAAGATCGCTCCCGAGGTTCATTCCCCCATCATCGAAGAGGGAACGGCTGACTTTGTTCTCTCATTCGAGGAAGTAGAATCCGTCCGTTGGGCGAAGCTTCTTAAGAAGGGCGGAACCATGATCGTCAATACGCAGCAGATCAAGTCCTTGCCTGTATTGATGGGGCAGATGAAGTATCCCGAGGGCGTCATCGATTCTTTGAAGGAGGCTTCCGAGGGTAATGCACGTATCGTATCGATCGATGCGACAGGCCTTTCCGTAGAGACGGCAGGAACATCCAAGGCTACCAACATCGTTATGCTGGGAGCTTTGTCCAATTATCTCGGAGCATCTGATGATGAATGGCGCAAGGCTGTTGAGGAAGCATTTGCCTCAAAGCCCAAGACCATCCCCGGTAACTTGAGTGCATTCGAGAAAGGCAGAACAGCAGGTAACGTATGAATCTGGGTAAGTTTAACGACACTGAGATCGGCAGCACATATAATTTCACCGTACTCGTTCTCGAGATGAATGAGAGAGTATCCAAGACGGATAAGCCGTTTGTGAACTTTGTTTTCACTGACGGAGTCGATAAGATACAGGCAAATTTCTTTGATAAGACGATATCTTCGATGAACCTTATCGGTGTTGAGGTCGGCAAGGTCGTTGATCTTACTTTTAACGTTAAGACTTATAACAACAAGAAGAATTTCACGATAGAGAATATCGGTCTTTGTCCTGATCCTGATGCAACGGTTGAGAAGTTCGTTCAGTCGCCTCCGTATTCTACGGACTATATGTTTAAGAGCATCGTGGATCTCATTAAGAAATCCACGGGCCGTGAGTATGAATATGAGAATCTGAACGTTCCTTCCGCTGACATGAGCCCTGCGGCTCTGACCATACGTCTTCTTAACAAGAATCACGATGCATTCTGCAAGTCTTCTGCGGCTCACAGCATTCATCATGATATAAGGGGAGGACTTTTGTATCACACGTTCAGAATGGTCTACATGGCTTATAAGACCTGTGATGTCTACAGGACGCTCGACCGTGAACTTCTCGTATGCGGTACCGCTTTGCACGACATCGGTAAGATCTATGAACTTGATACGGATGAACTGGGTTCCGCTGATTATTCAGTTGACGGCCGTCTGTTCGGTCATGCTGTCATGGGAATGAGCATGGTAGATAAGGAAGCAGAGCGCGGTTCATACGGTGAAGAGGATGTCCGGCTAATTAAGCACATGATCGCATCCCATCACGGTTCTCTGGAGTTCGGGGCGATTACTACGCCCGCTACGCCTGAAGCTTTCATGCTTCATGAGATCGATATGATGGACAGCCGTATGTATATCTTCGAGAAGGAGCTCGGCAAAGTAGAACCGGGCGAAGTCACAGACCGTGTCTTCGCACTTGAGAACTCATCTCTTTACAGATCCAAAAGCGAGTGATCAGATTATATTCTTGATTCCGTCACAGATCTTCTTAACGGCAGAAGGTCTGTTCATTGTGTAAAGATGTATTCCGTCACAGCCTGTGGTAAGCAGGTCGATTATCTGGCTAATGGCATATGCAAGACCGGCATCAAGGAAGGCATCGGGATTGTCGCCGTAACGGTCGATGATGCGCTGGAAGTTATCAGGCAAAGTTGCACCGCAGGTGGAAACCATTCTCTGAATGGATTTAACCGTAAGACAGGGCATGATGCCGGGCGTGATCGGTACATCGATGCCTGCGATGTGTGCTCCTTCTACCATGTCGAAGAAGTATCTGTTGTCAAAGAATAACTGCGATAAAAGAACTTCGGCACCGGCATCAACCTTATGCTTTAAGTTGCGAAGGTCCGTGATCCTGTCAGGTGACTCAGTGTGGCACTCGGGATAGCAGGCTCCGGCGATGCAAAAGTCAGTCTTGGGACGGATATATTCGATAAGTTCGCTTGCGTAATTGAAAACTCCCTTGGCGGGTGCGTTGGGATTAACGTCACCTCTTAACGCGAGGATATTCTCGATACCGGCAGCCTCGAGCTGCTTGCAGAATTCATCAATCTCTGCCTTGTCATAAGAAAGGCAGGTAAGATGAGCGACGGGCTCGGTATGATATTTTTCCTTTATCTTGTTGCAGATGGAGATAGTCTTGTTGTTATTTGAGGATCCTCCTGCTCCGAAGGTTACGGAGATGTAGTCAGGATTTAAGTCACAGAGCATCTCGAGAGTCTCGTCGATATTGGCAAGTTCTTCTTCAGCCTTAGGCGGGAATATCTCGAAAGAAAGGATTGTCTTGTTCTGTTTGTAGATGTCTGTAAGCTTCATTCACGTGTCCTCATATGAAAGTTATATGCTATTATAAACCGAGGTTTAACTAATGTATACGACACACATAGACTTCTTTGATCCTGCAAGAATAGCAGACAGCGGACAGGCGTTCCGCATACACCAGATCGACTCGTCTCACACCGAGCTCGTTGCATTCGGAAGATATCTTCAGATAGTATCCCTCGGCGGAAATGACTTTGCATTCTCATGTGACAAGGATGAGTTCGACCTTATCTGGCGCGAATACTTCGACCTTGATACGGACTATGTGAAGGTAGTAAAAAGCGTGGATAAGACAGATAAGTTTCTTAAGGATGCTATAGACTTCGGTGAGGGCATCAGGATACTTAAGCAGGATGAGTTCGAGAGCGTGATCTCTTATATCATCTCCCAAAGAAGGTCCATCCCTTCGATCACCACATGTGTGGACAGATTCTCTGAACTTGCGGGTAAAAGGATAAAAGCACCGAAGCTCGAAGAACCTTTCTGCAAGCCTTTGAAGGATGTATATTATGCGTTCCCGACTGTTAACGAGGCCTCGAAGATCGATCAGAAGCAGCTCGATGACATCGGTGCAGGTTACAGGACTCCTTACATAATCTCTGCCATCAATGATTTCATGTCAGGAAAGCTCATACCTTCAAGGATGCATGAGTTGTCTGATGATGAGCTGTATGGGGTTTTGATCAACATGTACGGAGTCGGGGTTAAGGTTGCAAACTGCGTTATGCTGTTCGGCTTTCACCGAACGGGAAGATTTCCCGTGGATGTGTGGATCAAGAGGATCGAAGACGAGTACTACGGCGGTCATTTTGATGCCGCGAGGTACCCGCAGTCTGCCGGTATACTTCAGCAGTTCATGTTTTACTATATCCGCAACAAGTAAAAGCGGATAACCTCAATTATCTTAATTTGAAGTAGTTATTAAGCTGGCATTTGATGTTGCCGTTATAAAGCTTGAATCTCTTGTGTGCCTTGTGGTCACACGCGATCTCGAACGAATCGTCAGGTGAGATAACAGACAGTCTCATGCCCTGGCGGCAGAATCCCTGCGGCGTTAAGTACAACGATGAGATCATCTTATAGATTCCGGCGGCTTCCTCGGGTGTCATCAATCGTCCTCCGTACGGCGGGTTCGTGATAACCATGGTGCGGGGAAGACCTGTGATCTTCTCGAATGCTGAAGGCGTCCTTGTAGCCGCATCGGCAACCGTGAATCTTATGTGTTCGGCAACTCCAGCTGCCTTTGCATTACGGATCGAGGATTCTATTGCCTTAGGGTCGATATCGGAACCGAAGTAGAAGCAGTCATCAGTGGCTTCCGCGTCCTCAAGACTTAACGCCTCTTCATATGCCTTCTTACGCGCATATTCACCGATATAAGGCAGACTTTCATAGGAGTAGTGTCTGTTCTTACCGGGAGCGATGTTACAGGACATCATGGCGGCTTCGATAAGGATGGTGCCTGATCCGCAGAAAGGATCGGCAAGCGCCTCCCGGCCGTAAGGCCTGTACTTTGAAAGCGTGATCATTCCGGAAGCCAATGTCTCGCGGATCGGAGCTTCGTGCGTCAGTGGACGGTAGCCTCTCTTGTGAAGGCCGTCCCCAGATGTATCTATCATTAGAGAAACAACATCATTAACTATGCCGAACTGTACACGGACAAGTCCCTTGGCGGCATCCTCGGCGATTATCCCGTCACTTCCAAGGCCTCTTGCTTTGCATAAAGACTTAACAATAGCCTTCTTAACAAGGCTTTGGCAGGCGCTTATGCCGTAAAGCTTGGACTTTCTTGAGTAACCGTTAATGACAAAAGCATAGCCTTCGGGGATGAAGTCGTCCCACGGAAGACCGCAGGTACCGTCAAACAACTCGGAAAACTCCCTTGCAGGGAAGTGCCCCACTTCGAAAAGCACCCTCTCGGCACGCCTTGTCCACATATTGACGCGTGCAACATCAAGTTCCCATGAGTCATCATCGGAATCAAGGGTGACCTGACCGTCAGAAACCCTTATTTTGTCGGATTCATAGCCGATTGCAGTGAGGTCGTCACGGACGCAACTTTCAAGTCCGAACAGGCATGTAAGTACGATTTTCATACGAGTAATTATACTATTGTCCAAAATTCGCGTGTCAATATCTTTTTTTGTTTTTTCACTGTATTTGTACGGTGGACACTTCGTTTGACAATTTATGTTCGGTATATGAGAAACGCCGTATTTACGGCATCTATCAGACAAGAAAGAAAAATGCAACAATTTTGTAATCCGGATGCAAAATTTATTTTGATGCCCATATTAACGGACCTGACAGGAATTAAACTTCTCAAAGGCTTGTTTTAAGGTTATCGACAGAGTTATGAACATTACGAACATTTTTCGTATGAAAAATATCAAAAATCAGACGTGATATACATGATATGATAAAAATAATTTGACAATAAATGTTCACAACTTCTATTAAATACTTGTAATATGAATGTTATAATCTATTGAGTTTTGGAAGGTACATTTTATGTCTGATCTTATTAGTAAAGCTCAATTGTCCAAGCAGGCATCCTTCACGATGGCTCTTATGGACACCGACACCAAGAACGCCGCACTCGACGCCATAGCTTCAGCACTCACAAATAATTCGGATAGGATCTTTGAGGCCAACCGTATTGATCTTGAAAGATCTGAGAAGGAAGGTCTTACGGGACCTTTGTTCAAGCGTCTTCGATTTGATGAGAGCAAGCTTAAGGACGTTACCGACGGCATCAGAAGCCTCATAGGTCTTGAAGACCCGGTAGGACATGTTAAGCTTCACACCACGCTCGATGACGGACTCGAGCTTTACCGTGTTACATGTCCCATAGGTGTTATCGGGGTTATTTTCGAGTCGAGGCCGGATGCTCTTGTTCAGATAGCCACTCTTTGCCTTAAGAGCGGCAATGCTGTTTTCCTTAAGGGCGGAAGAGAGGCTCTGGAGACTAATAAGGTGCTTTCCGAGATCATCAATGAAGCTTCCGTTGCTAAGGGGCTTCCTCAGGGATGGATCAATCTTCTTGAGAGCCGCGAGGAAGTAAATACCATGCTGGGCCTTACGGATTACATTGATCTTCTTATCCCCAGAGGTTCCAACGAATTCGTTCAGTACATCATGAATAACACCAATATCCCTGTTATGGGACATGCTGACGGTGTCTGCCACACATATATCGATGAGTTTGCGGATGGCGATAAGGCTGTTAAGGTTACTGTTGATGCCAAGACACAGTATGTTTCCGTTTGTAATGCCACGGAGACGATACTTGTTGATAAGAGAAGGAAAGACGATCTTCTTCCCAGGATAGTAAAGGCCCTTGAGGAGAAGAACGTTAAGATCCACTATGAAGACGAGGTAAATGAGTGGCATCACGAGTACCTTGATTATGAGGTATCCATAAAGATCACGAACAGTATCGACGAGGCTGTCGATCATATCAATAAGTACGGTTCGGGACACACCGATGCCATCATCACTGAGGATAAAGAGCGCGCCGAGTACTTTATGAACAAGGTTGACTCGGGAAGCGTAATGCTCAACTGTTCCACGAGATTCGCAGACGGCTTCAGATACGGCTTCGGCGCAGAGGTCGGTGTCTCAACGAGCAAGCTACATGCGAGAGGTCCGGTCGGACTCGAGGGACTCGTATCCTATAAATACAAGATATACGGTAACGGCGACATTGTAGGCGATTTTGCTTCGGGCGCCAGAAAATTCAAGCACATAAGGAGAGACATATGAAAGTATCCATAGCATCCGATCACGCAGGTTATGACATGAGGCAGCTCGTTATCGAGCATCTTCAGAAGAAGGGCTTTGAAGTTATCGACGGCGGTGCCGTCTCGGCTACGGAGCGTTTCTCTTACGTTGAGGCAGGAGCAAAGGTTGCAAAGGACGTTCTCGAGGGAAGAGCCGACAGAGGCATAGCCATCTGCGGAACCGGAATCGGAATCTCCATGGTATGCAACAAGTTCAAGGGCATAAGATGCGGTCTTTGCAATAACGAGTACATGGCCAGGATGTGCCGTCAGCACAATAACGCCAATGTCCTTGCTTTCGGTGCAAGAGTGGTAGGACCTGAGATCGCTTATGCAATGGTTGATCGCTTCTTTGAAGAGGAGTTTGCAGGCGGAAGGCATGCAGAGCGTGTAGGCCAGATGTCTGATATCGAAGACGTCAATTTCAAGTAATCGAGAGTTTAAAGGAGACAGGCTTATGGCAGATGACAATGTTTTTGTTTTTGATCACCCGCTGATACAGCACAAGATATCTCTTCTTCGCGACAAGAATACCTGTACCAAGGAGTTCCGTGAGCTCGTATCCGAGATTGCCATGCTGATGGCTTATGAGGTTACCCGTGATCTTCCTTTGCAGGAGGTTGAGATCGAGACACCGATCGCGGTTGCTCACTCCAAGGTCCTTGCAGGCAAGTCCCTTGCGATCGTTCCCATCCTCCGTGCAGGTCTTGGAATGGTGGACGGTATGGTAAAGCTTATTCCGAACGTAAGAGTCGGACACATCGGACTTTACCGTGATCCCGTAACTGTCGAGCCTCATACTTATTACTGCAAGCTTCCTGAGGACATCAACGAGAGGGAAGTCATAGTATTGGATCCCATGCTTGCAACGGGAGGTTCCGCTTCTGCTGCCATCACATATCTTAAAGAACAGAATATAGACAATATAAAGTTCATGTGTCTCATTGCTTCCACCGAGGGTATAGAGAGATTGAAGAAGGATCATCCCGAGATCAAGATCTACTGTGCCGCAAAGGATGAGAAGCTTAATGATGACCTTTACATCGTTCCCGGATTGGGCGATGCCGGAGACCGTATATTCGGTACTAACTGATTAAGAAGGTGATAACTTAAATGAGTTGGTTTGAAACTTTTTGGGCTTCGTTCGTGACACACCTTAAGGAGCATTTCTCCGTAGGTGACATAGGCGAGGAGATCAATGGTGCGATCTTACAGGCGAAGCAGTATCTCACGATAGGTGACTACAGGATCCTTCTGACGGATGCCGTCATCGTTACCTGGATAGCAGTCGCTATCATGATCATTCTTCTGGGATACATGTCTGCCAAGGCGAAGATCAAGCCTTCTGCCAAGCAGACTTTCGTAGAGATGCTCGTTGAGCTTCAGGTGTCCGTAGGAGAGAGCTTCGGACTAACGAAGGAAGAGGCACGTCACATCGCGCCTTTTACGGGAACCCTGGCGATCGTCATTGCAGGTTGTAACGTAATATCGGTATTTAATGTTACGCCTCCTGCCAAGAACATTGCTTTCCCGGTTGCAATGGCTGTCATTGCAATCCTTTATGTCATCTATGCATCCATCAGATTCGTAGGTGTCAAGGGATTCTGGGCATCACTTACGTCACCTTTGTGGTTCCTTTTACCGTTTAAGATTCTCGACATGGTAATTAAGCCGTGTTCACTCGCACTGAGACTTTTTGGTAACGTATTCGGTGCTTTCGTATTCATGGAGTTCATTCATATCGTAGTGCCTATCATCATCCCCGGTTTGCTGGGCCTTTGGTTTGATATTGCAGACGGCGTTTTGCAGGCCGTTATCTTTACTTATCTTACGACTTACTACATCGGTGAGATCTGTGAGACTGCAAGGGAACACTTCGAGATGAAAGAACACGCCAAAAAAGAGAAGAAGAATAAGAAAACAAATGACGCTGCAGAAGTTGCGGCTGTCTGATTATTGGAGGTAGATTATGGATCTTATTAACTTAGCAAATGTCTTACTTGATACGACAGCTGCGATAGAACCCCGCGCAATGGCAATGCTCGGTGCAGGACTAGCCATCGGCTTGGGTTCAATGGGTGCTGCCATCGGTATGGGTAATGCTGCAGCTCACGCTTTCGACGCGGGTGCAAGACAGCCTGAGATCTTCAGCAAGATTCAGACTTTGCTGCTCATCGCTATCGTATTCATAGAGTCATTGTGTATCTATGCACTCGTTGTAGCACTCCTTTTGATCTTCACAGTTAAATAATCAGGAGTAAATGGCAATGGATTATAATTCACTATTCCTTCTGGCGCTCGAAGCGCAGGAAGAATCAAGCCTGTTCTCTGCCGATCAGATGGGCGGCTATGCTGTAACGATACTGTTTACGGTAATTAATGTACTGGTTGCATTCCTTATCATAAAGTTCGTTATTTATAAAAGAATATTCAAGGTTATTAAGTCCAGGGAAGAACTCATCGCTTCGCAGGTTGATGCTGCAGAGAAGGCAAAGCAGGAAGCCGAGCAGAATACCGAGGAGTCCAAGCAGGCTATCAATGATGCGCGCGTGGAAGCATCCAACATTCTTGAGGAAGCACGCGCTGATGCTGATGAGCAGGCGCAGATCATCAAGAAGAAGGCTTCTGATGAAGCGGCCGAGATCCTCGAGCGTGCCGAGAATGAAGTATTCCGCATGAAGAAAGTCGCGATCGAGCAGATGAAGGATGAGATATCAGATCTTGCCGTCGAGGTCGCAGGCAGAGTAATCGGTGATGTCGTTGAGCACGATAAGCTCAAGAGCCTTGCAGATAAGCATGCAGGGGACATAGTAAGGGAAGAGGTGGACAAACTTGAGCAGTAAGCCGCTTCTTTTAAGAGTCGTCGCTGCAGGCGACATGACTGAGCTCGAGATATCCCGTATTGCAGACACTTTTGCTGCCAAGAATGGCATCGAGCAGTACGAACTGACCTTTGACGTAGATGAGTCTTTGATCGGCGGTTTTGTTATCTATGCGCGCGGTACAAGATACGACTACAGTGTAAAGGGCCAGCTCAAAAGACTCGGTTCATTCGTAAAGCGTTCCCGTAATCTTGAGGACCAGGATGAGGACATATCATTCTCGCCCGAGAAGATAAGGGAAGATATCAAGAAAGCAATCGATAAATTCGAGGAGTCCCCGACTTCTTCGTTCGACAGTGCAGAGATCGCCAAGTTAAGCGGTGAGGCACTTCAGAAGAGAATTGAGGACGCGTTCGAGAATGTCGATAACATCGAGGAAGTAGGTATCGTTCAGTCCGTAAGTGACGGTGTTGCAATGGTATCGGGTCTTGAGCACTGCATGCTATCCGAGCTCGTTACTTTCACTACCGGCGGATTCGGACTTGCCTTGAATCTCGAGCGTAACATGGTCGGTGTTGTTTTGCTTTCGGGTGCAGATGAAGTCGTTGAAGGAACTGTCTGCATGAGAACGAGAACCACGGTATCCGTTCCCGTAGGCGTCGGACTTCTCGGCCGTGTAGTAGATCCGTTAGGTCATCCGATCGACGGAAAGGGAATCATAAGATATACGAAGACAAGACCTGTTGAGTCTCCCGCTCCGGCCATCGTTGACAGATCTCCCGTTAACAAGCCTCTTGCAACCGGTATCACGGCCATCGATGCCATGACTCCGATAGGAAGAGGTCAGCGTGAGCTTATCATCGGTGACCGCCAGACAGGTAAGACTGCAATCGCGATCGATACCATCATCAACCAGAAGGGCAAGGATACCATCTGTATCTACGTTGCCATCGGACAGAAGATGAGTACGATCGTTAATACCGTAAACACACTTGATAAGTACGGCGCGCTCGATTATTCGATCATCGTTGCGGCAAGTGCTTCCGATACTGCTTCTTTGCAGTACATCGCTCCTTTCGCAGGTTGTGCGATGGGTGAGGAGTTCATGTATGACGGCAAGGACGTGCTTATCATTTACGATGACTTGAGTAAACATGCACAGGCATATAGAGCTATCTCGTTGCTCTTAAGAAGACCTCCGGGACGAGAGGCATACCCCGGTGACGTATTCTACCTGCATTCAAGACTTCTCGAGAGAGCATCGAAGTTATCTGCCGAGAAGGGCGGCGGCTCCATGACCGCACTTCCCATCATCGAGACTTTGGGTGATGACATCTCGGCTTACATTCCGACTAATGTAATCTCGATCACAGACGGTCAGATCTATCTGTCGCCCGAGCTTTTCTTCTCAGGTCAAAGACCTGCCATCAACGTTGGTCTTTCAGTATCCCGTGTAGGCGGTGCTGCACAGACCAAGGCTACGAAGAAGGTCGGAGGCCCCGTGCGTATTGCTTTGGCACAGGCCCGAGAGATGGCTGCTTTCGCGCAGTTCGGTACTGACCTTGATGAGAACACGCAGCTTCAGTTGAAGCGTGGAGTCGTTCTTAACGAGGTGTTAAAGCAGGAGCAGTATGCGCCCCTCGAGATGGAGGAGCAGGTAATCATGCTCTATCTTGCTACTTCAGACAAGCTTAACTTCCTTGCGAAAGAAGATATCCGCGAGTATCTCGACGGCCTCATGGACCGCATCAAGCTAGGCCGCCATGATATCTTAAGTGAGATCACGAGTGAGGGAAAGTTCGAAGACAGTACGCGCGAGAAGATCGACGAGTTCGAGAAGGATTATAAGAACGGATATGTTTCCGAGCATCCTGAGTACAAAGAAGAAGACTGATGGAGACACTTAACGACGTAAAGAAGAGGATAAAGAGCGTTCAGGGTATCGCACAGATGACAGGTGCGATGCAGCTCGTCAGCGCTGCAAAGAAGCGCCGTTCCCTTGCTTTGCGCGACACCATGTTTCCTTTCTTCGAGCATTGCGTCGATACAATGGGTGACATAATGAGAAGATCGGAAGCTATCGATAATCCGTTCTTTACATTGAATCAGAAGGTATCGGGACAGACATGGAAGATCGCATACTTTGTCTTATGTGGTGATCAGGGTCTTGCAGGATCTTACAACAACAATATCGTTAAGACCTGTGAAGAGCATATCCAGATGAAGATCCTCGATAATACCGCGAAGGGCATAACGACTGATTACAAGATGTATGTATTCGGAAAGATAGCAAGAGAGAGACTTTTGCACTTGGGTTATAACGTGGATGCATCATTCTCTTATCCTCTTCCGGAGCCTACTTTCTTTGATGCCCAGGAAGTCGTATCCGTTATCAAGCAGAAGTTTCTTATCGAGAGTTACGACCTTGTTTATCTTGTTTACACGCACCTTGAGTCAGCTCTTAACATGAAGACTGATGTTATCAGACTTGCACCCGTTGACCCTAAGTCGATTGATGAAGTCAGGAAGTACTTTGTTGAAGTAAAAGATGACGATGATGATTCTACCGAGATACAGTACTATCCCAACGTTAACGAGGTATTCAGCTTCCTTATCGATACGTATCTTAACGCGATGGTATACGGAATGATGACGGATGCTTATGCGTGTGAGCAGACGGCGAGATTTGCCGCCATGGATAATGCAACAAACAGTGCCGAGGATATGATGAAGGACCTTGAGCTCAAGTTTAACAGGGCAAGACAAGCCAAGATAACAAATGAGCTTACCGAGATCATAAACGGTGCGAGCCAGGTAGATAACCTGTAAAAGAATATAAGGAGCAAAGCCTTATGGCAGAAGGAAAAGTTGTACAGATAATAGGACCTGTTATTGACTGTGAGTTCAAGCTTGGTGAGACACCCAAGATCAATGACGGTGTCAGGATAATAGCTTCGGAAGACGGAGTAGAGAGCGATAAGGATGTTTTCGCTGAGGTTCTTCAGCAAAGGGGAAGAGGCGTAGTAAGATGCGTTTCCTTTAATGCGACGGAGGGTCTCATGAGAGGCGTCAAAGCAGTATCTCAGGGCTCATCTTTCAAGGTTCCCGTAGGAGAGACGATTACGGGAAGACTGTTTGATGTTCTCGGCCGCCCGATCGATAACGGCGGTGAAGTAAATGCAGAAGCTTACATGCCTATCCATAAACCCGCTCCTTCCTTTACGGATCAGTATCCGACGGCCCAGATGCTCGAGACGGGAATTAAAGTCATTGACCTACTCGTTCCTTTCTCACGAGGCGGTAAGATCGGTCTGTTCGGCGGTGCCGGTGTAGGTAAGACCGTACTTATCCTTGAGCTTATCCGTAACATCGCTTCCGAGCACGGAGGATACTCAGTATTTACCGGTGTAGGAGAGCGTTCACGTGAGGGTAATGATCTCTGGGGTGAGATGAAGGAGTCCGGAGTTCTTGATAAGACCATCATGGTATTCGGTCAGATGAACGAGCCTTCGGGTGCGAGAATGAGAGTTCCGCTCACAGGACTTACGATGGCCGAGTATCTAAGAGACTCTAAGAAGAAAGATGTTCTTTTGTTTATAGATAATATCTACAGATTCGTCCAGGCTGGTTCCGAGGTATCGGCACTTCTTGGAAGAATACCTTCTGCCGTAGGTTATCAGCCTACGCTTGCCAATGAGGTAGGTGAACTTCAGGAGAGGATCACGTCCACGAAGAACGGTTCGATCACGTCCATTCAGGCCGTTTACGTTCCTGCCGACGATATTACCGATCCTGCTCCGGCCACGACGTTCTCGCACCTTGATGCAAATATCGTTCTTTCAAGATCTGTCGTTGAGTTGGGTATATATCCTGCGGTCGATCCTCTCGAGTCGTCTTCAAGGATCCTCAACGAGGAAGTAGTCGGAACCGAGCACTATCATGTTGCACGTATGGTTCAGGAGATCCTGCAAAGATATAAGGAATTGCAGGATATCATCGCGATCCTCGGTATGGAGGAGCTTTCAGAAGATGACAGGCTTACCGTATCGCGTGCACGTAAGATCCAGAAGTATCTGTCTCAGCCGTTCTTCGTTACTGCCGATTCAACGGGTTATGAGCCGAGATATGTTCCTGTCGATAAGACTGTTAAGGCATTCGGTGAGATTATCTCAGGATCTCTGGACCACATTCCGGAGCAGTATTTCTTCATGAAGGGCGACCTTGATGATGTGCTTAAGGCATATCAGGCCGATAACTGACATACATGGCTGATCAGGTCAACAATACAACGCATCTTACTATCGTTACCCCTTATAAGAAGTTCTTCGAGGGTGATGTATCTTCTGTAGTTATCACGACTACTGACGGTCAGATGGGTTTCATGGCAGGTCATCCTCCGCTTATTGTTTCTTTAAAACCGGGAATGTCCCACTTCATTCAAAATGGTGAAGAGCGTTATTTCACGGTCTCTGAAGGCTACAGTGAGGTGGAGAGTAATAAGGTTCTTGTCGTATGTAACGCGGCCGAGTTCCCTGAGGACTTAAGCCCCAGAAGAACGTGCAAGTCGTTTACCGAAGCGGTCAAGAATCTTGAGAAGGCAAAGAAGATCGAAGATAAAGAGGCAAGGCGCGTATCGGTTCAGGAAATCGAGCAGGCCATGGACAGGGCCCGAGCAAGAAGACATCTTCTTGAACTCCACGGTTCGGATCATCAGAAGGAAAGAATCGCTATCCTCGTCAAAGAATACGGTTGGAAAGAACCATACTGATCACATTATCTCTATCTTGAATTCACGGCGGCCGCACATCAGTGTCTGGCCGTTTTTGATCTCATAATCATGTTTGGGATCAAGTCTTACGTTATCAAGAAATGTCATGTTGTTAACTGATACGTCGGTTACGTAATACGATCTTCCTGTCTTTTTTATCTGAGCATGAATGGGTGACATCTCTTTGTCGGGGGAGTAGATATCGCACAGGAAACGGTCCGATCCGATGGCTGCCGTGTCTGTGTAGATTGATAGTCTTTCTTCTTCTCCCGAGTCAGGATCGATGTTAGTCAGTATGATCGAATCAAGTCCGCCTGTAGTCTCATTAAAGTCACCGAACAGCATGTCTTTCTTCTTAGATTCCGTTCCTTTGCCAACCTCGATCTCAGGTTTGTCATCTATTATCTTCTTCGTTTTTACCATGAAACAGATCGAGCCGAACAGTGCAAGCATAGATAGTGAGTGTATCTTAAGAAGAACAAGTATCAGTGACACCAGGCAAAGAAGAATAGTCATCTTTGCTTCTATCATCTTAAATAGCACATTCTCTTTAACCGGTTCTGTTAACGGCTGCGAGATGAGTTCTGATTGTTTTGCCAGAAGGTCTGAGTCGTTCTCTTCGACCGCATAGATGATCCCGTCGACCTCTTCGGGCGACAACAAAGACGATATGATCTGTGATTTAAGGAAAGAAGTAAGACCGGTACCGGAAAGGGAAGATATACCAAGCTTTGACGGGTCGGTCTTATAAGGTCTGACGCAGACTTTAAACTCTGTATATTTCTCATCAGTGAATATGTATTGTTCATCAAGAATGACCTGTGAAGGTGATAGCAACAGGTCAGGTAATGAAGTAAGAGTAAGGAGAAGGTCCCCCAGAGCCGCACGGAGTCTGTTGATCTGTTCAAGGCCTTCGGGAACAAGGATACGTATTGGTTTGAGACCTGAGAAATCATATGATGACTCGTAGCAGTTTACAGTTGGAATTATATAAAGAGGGAGCATGTGACCCGGAATGTTTTCTGCGATAATCTCACGGGTATACTCATGAATAGAGCCCATGTCTTCGATTCTTTCAATTACAAAATGTCCGTAGGGACCTTTCCTTATCTCCATAGTTTTTTGATCCGAATTATGTAAATCCTTTATTTTATTTAACCGAATGCACCGGTTATCCTGCCTTCATCAAAGACGAAGTTCATTACGTTATCTGCATATCTCATTAGACCCGCTCTGAATACAAGAGCAAGTGCTACCAGAACTGCTATGATTATTACGATCTCCACAGTTCCCATACCGTGTTTGTTTCTGACACTTGTCTTTTGCATATCCCTTACCTCCTTTGCATTTTCTATATACCCAGTGAGATTATTGCCGGTGTTGTTGCTACCATGAGCACGCACAGGAAATCGAGTGTCATCGGAAACAGAAGCCCCAATGCTTCGCGCTCCTGTTTCTTGCGGGCTGCGTTACGGCACAGATTCCAGCATGCCGATGCCTGCAGTGATAAAAGTCCGAGGACTTCAGATGTGCCCAGTCTTCCGTATCTTGCAACAAGCAAAAGTGCGGACTGTGCTTCGGGTATCTGTATGCGAAGTGACAGCCTTTCTACGGCATCAGAAGAAGTCATTCCGCTTAGCATCATCGCCCTCAAGTTCCTGATCTCAGACGAGAGACCGTTGCTGTCTTTAAATGCATATGAACAGATCTCTATGGCCTTGGGAAGCTGAAGTCCCGCTTCAAGTAATGTGTAGATAAGACACAGGAATAGCGGCATGTCCCGCATTAATTCCTCTCTTCGTAACTCTGCGTTCTTGCGCACGTCATACACTCCGAGAAAACCGATACCTATTGCAAGTAACGGCGCGAAGATAAGCTTGATCTTCGCGATATAAAGAACCGTTAATGATGCTGCAAGGACCGCGAAGCATGTGATCAACTGCTTCTTAAGATATCTTTCATATGAGATCCTCGGATTCATCGATATCTCATTAAACAGTTCATGTCTTGATGCAATGAATTCCGTCGGCATAAACCTGTGAAGGATGTCCGTAAGCGGCGTCTTCGTTTCAGGTGTGGTATCAGATGCCGGGTCATCAGATAGTACCTTTACGGGTTTCTCCGAATGTGTCATGAAGCGGAATAGTAAAGCTGCGGCTATTACTCCTACGGTAAATGCAGCTATCAGTATTACCGAACCCACCTTTGATAATCTTGCAGTCTCAAGATATCCGCCTCCCATCTTATCCAGAGCGGCTGTTATCATGAACGGCATGATGCAAAGCATAACGGCTTCTGCATTCTTTCCCGCGTTGGCAGCACTTATCTCATTTTGTACCGCATTCATTTCTGAAAGCATCTGACACGAGCTTCTTAAGATTGCAAGTGAATTGTTCCCTATGTCAGAAGAGATTGCGAGCGCATGAAAGATGGGTATCGTCTCCGGAAAGTCTATCTCGCGTGAGAAGATATCGAGAGCTTTATCGAGATTCATATGTACTTTGATGTTGTTCTCAAGCGTGATAAGAGGATTGATAAGTATGCTTCTGCTTCCGAATGAATGCTCGATGACAGGCCTTATCAGTGTGAGCGATTTCTCAATCGAGTAACCGCTGCTCACACTTGTTGTAAGCACCTGAAGCAGGATGAGAAGCTGCGTTCTCATGTGCTTATAGTTGCCTGAGAATATCTTCTTCATCGACTCTCTCCAGGGGAAATATCCGAGGATGAGGCTTGTAATGATCCTCGGTAACTGCGCCGTCATGAAGAAAGAAGAGATCGAATAGACGACAGCCACAAACAGAGGATAGACCCACAGGTGTTTAATAAGAAATTCTCTTATCCTGTCGTTATCAACCCTGGTAGGAGCATGTAATTTTAAGTTCTTCGATATCACAAATTCTTTCACAATTATCTCCCCTCATATTCCTGAACAAATGCTTAAGGTTAAAGTCTTTCCCCTTCGATGGAAGAACGGAACATATCTCATCAACATATCTTCTTCCGTTCCTGTCTCTTGTTATGTGAACCATGATGTCTATTCCCATTGAAAGCTGAGTCATGATCGCATCGTAGGGAAGGGCGGATCCGGCCATTATCATTCCTGTTAAACGCTCAAGCATCTCAAGACATGAGTTCGCATGAGCTGTGCTGAGACTGCCTCTGTGACCGGTGTTAAGTGCGTGCATCATGTCAGCGCTTTCACTGCCTCTGACTTCTCCCACGATTATCCTGTCCGGTCTCATTCGAAGCGCGGCTCTTATCATCATTCCGATGTTTACTTCTCCGCTTCCGTCAGGTCCCGGCAGTCTCGCTTCCATCCGCACGAGATTATCGATTCCCTTAAGGTTAAGTTCGGCAGAGTCTTCTATGGTTACGACTCGTTCACTCGATGGTATGAAGCTCGAGAGCACATTCAAAAAAGTAGTCTTACCTGACCCAGTTCCGCCGCACAGGAATATGGTCTTCTTGTTCTTTACGCAGTCGCATAGAAATCTTGCTGCTTCTTCGCTTATGAACCCCTGTCTTATTAGCGTTACGATATCGTGTGAGATTCCCGTAAACTTACGTATAGTTACTATCGGACCGTCAGGTGCCACAGGCGGTAAAACACAGTTTGCTCGTGACCCGTCAGGAAGTCTTAAGTCGGATATGGGATTGGCTTCGTTAAGCGGTCTGTTCCTGTTTGCAAAGAAGCATGATATTACAGTCTTCAAAGATTCTGCATCTTTAAATCTGATGTCTGATTTATAAAGTTTGCCACCACGTTCATAGAAGACCTTATCGGGTCCGTTTACCATGATCTCAGTAACTGACGGGTCTTCCATAAGAGGCTCGATAACATCAAGTCTTCTTAAACTGTTGAACACGTTTTGTGCCAGGAATCGCTTGTCTTCAAGCGGTAATTCTGCCGTGTTCTTATCTATGCCGATGACTTCCGATATTATCTCCTTGAGTCTGTCATCGGACGGATCTGATTCGGTTCGAAGAACGCTCAGGACATAGTAGATCAACTTTTCCTTTATCTCAGTTGTATCAAATTCTGATCGATTCATATTGTTCCCTGTAATCCTCGCAGTAGTGGACAGTCATGAGTGCTCCTGATGTCAGTGCTCTTTTGAACAGTCCGAGTTCTTTAACCATTCCCGTATCCTCGGTACACATCCTTGCGGGAAGAAGAATGTGTAAGGTGTCGCAGTATCTTATGAGTTCCAGGAGTTCGGATTCTCTCCATCCCTCAGCGACTACCAATGCACCCGCGTTATCCTTTATGCACAGTGCCTTAAGCAGAGCCATAAGTCTCGAGCATGAATCGATACCCGCATCGTATACGTCGTCTTCATTCTCGGGTTTGCCTGCCGACAGGAATCCGTTGCTGTCGGGATTTAAGTAGGAGAGTATCTGATTCGGATCGAACTTCTTATCGGCACATTTACGTAGAAGTGTCGTTATGGAACCGTTTCTTGAATGCGTGAACAGGGCCGGCATCCTTATGCCTGACATGAGATCTATCCTGATCGGATGCATCGATGCAAAAGTGGAAGGACCGATGACCTGCTTAATGAAGTTCTCCCGCTCATCAATATATGCATAACTTATCAGAAGCCTTAATCTGTCCTTATCATCGACAGCGCGTGAGACGTCGTTTTGTTCATCGATTCCGCTTATTAGAATGTCATTGTACACCCGTCTCATATCGATGATCTGATGACCCTTGCCATCGTCAGAGAACAGAGGCACCGGTGCACGCCCTGAGTTTGTCACGGGAGCACTGCCTTGCTTGTTGTCGTAAAGGACAACAATGTCCGTAATTAGCTTAAAATCAGTGCTTAAGCCCGGATTGTCCGCCTTATCTATATACGCCTGGGGAAACCTTGATGACAGTCTTTCCCTGATGAGCGAATAAAGATAATCATCCTTCTCGTAGATCAATATTCCGAATGCCATAGCCCTTATTCCTTTCGCTTGGTCATTAACCGTATCTTACAGTGTTTCAAAGTGGGATTTGCCTACGAAATGACGACAAAAAACGACAAAAAACGACAAAGGTGGCTGTTGAGTGCGTAGTAGCATAATGGTAGAATAGGTGTCAAAAATCAGCGGAGGCTTAAAAACATGAAAAAGACGAGCGGAAAGTGGCTCTTTACTTCCGAGTCGGTTACGGAAGGTCATCCCGATAAGATATGTGATCAGATCTCTGATGCAGTCCTGGATGCGATATTATCTAACGATCCGGAGGCCAGAGTCGCATGTGAGACATTTGCAGCGACCGGTATGGTAATGATCGCAGGAGAGATTTCCACATCTGCTTACGTAGATATTGCGTCTGTTGCAAGAGATACGATAAGAGAGATCGGATACGACGGAAGTGATGTAGGCTTTGACTACAAGACATGTGCAGTCCTTACTTCCATCGACGAGCAGTCACCTGACATTGCACAGGGTGTTAATGATGCACTTGAGACAAGAGGTGAAGGGCAGCTTGATACAGGTGCAGGTGACCAGGGTATGATGTTCGGCTACGCGAATGACGATACACCTGAGTACATGCCTCTTCCTGTCTCACTTTCACACAAGCTCACAAAGAAGCTTGCTGAAGTCAGAAAGGCAGATCCCGACAGTTTCTTAAGACCTGACGGTAAGAGCCAGGTAACTGTTGAGTACGACGGTCCCACACCCAAGAGGATCGATACTGTCGTTATCTCTACTCAGCATAAGGATTCAGTTGATGCCGAGACTTTGAGAAACTTTATCATCGATAACGTTATCAAGGCAGTTCTTCCTTCCAATCTCCTTGATAATGACACAAAGATCTTCATCAATCCTACGGGAAGATTTGTTATCGGCGGACCTGCAGGTGACGTTGGTCTTACGGGAAGAAAGATCATTGTTGATACATACGGCGGATTCGGCCGTCACGGCGGCGGATGCTTCTCCGGTAAGGATCCGACGAAGGTTGACAGAAGTGCAGCTTATGCAGCACGTCACATCGCGAAGAACGTGGTAGCGTCAGGGCTTGCAAAGGAGTGTGAAGTACAGATTGCTTATGCAATCGGTGTTGCGCGCCCTGTATCCGTAATGGTTGATACATTCGGTACAGGTACCATCGACGATGCAAAGATCGGTGAGATCGTTAACAAGCTCTTTGATCTAAGACCTGCTTCCATAATCAAGAATCTTGACCTGCGCCGTCCCATCTATAAGAAGACAGCTGCATATGGTCACTTCGGAAGAGATGAAGATACATTCACCTGGGAAAAGCTCGACATGGTCGATGCAATAAGAGAGGAAGCATCCAAGATCTGATCTGATGGATCAAACCGGAAAAGAGATCAAAAGGCTTACAAAAGCTGATATAGGAACTGAGCTTGACGGCGTCATTGTGACAGCCGTCAAACTTATTTATGAGAATTCGGGCTTTGTTATCTTTGCCTGCAAAGGCGGCATATCCGTTAAAGGAAAATACGGCGGCGACATCGTCCCGGGACTTAAGTTTAAGGTCTCCGGACTCGTCACTTCATATCAGGAGAAACCTCAGATAAGTGCAGCCTCGATAGAACTTGTTGCGGATGATGAGACGACCCGTAATTACATAAGTGCTTTCCTTTCTGATAACTTTGACGGAGTAGGGCAGAAGACCGGAAAACTACTCGCTGAACAGTTCGGCGAGAGTGTTATAGATGTATTTCTTAATGAGCCGGATACCATCCCGGAGAAGATACCGGGCTTTGGTATCGAGAAGGCAGTGGCAGTAAGTAATGAGATCGAGGAGAATGAGTCACGTTTAAGACTCATATTTGATCTTCGACTAATGGGACTTACGCATAAGCAGTCGGTCAAGGCCTATGATGAATTCGGTCTTACCTGCAAGGATAAGATCGAAGACAATCCGTACATACTCATGAAGATAAGCGGTATAGGGTTCGAGACCTGCGAGAGCATAGCCAAGAGACTCAACACGGAGCCTTTAAGCATAACCCGCTTTGAAGGTGCGATAGCGGGTGCAGTCTCGTCGATTCTTGAGGAGAATGGTGATACTTATCTTGAGCCTTCAACTGTCCGTAATAAAGTCATTTCACTCGTTGCTTCAAACACAGGTGGTCAGATTCCGGAGGAGATATTCGACGGGCTTTACCGCGATGCTTTGGATAGGGCTAAGACGGATAAGTTCATTACGATCTTTCAGTTTAAAGACGGCAAGTGCAGAGGTTGTGATATCGATGATGAAGGCGCGAGGATAACTTCTTGCGAATACTTCGGAACGGAGGCTGCGATCAAGAAGGAGATCGAGAGTTTCATTGATGCGAAGACCAGGAAACCCGATGAGGAAAAGACCCGTGAACTCATCCGTAAGATGGGCCGTGAAAGGTGCATAGAACTCGATAAACTCCAGGAGGATGCGCTTTTTCTTTGCATGTATTCTCCTCTGGCGATAGTAACGGGCGGACCGGGTACGGGTAAGACTACGATAACCTCGATCCTTGCACAACACTTCAAGGACAATAACATCGATTTTGAATTCTGTGCCCCCACGGGAAGGGCAGCGAAGAGATTATCGGAAGCTTCAGGTGTTGAGGCTTCAACCATACACAGACTATTGGAAATGAGTGCCCCTGCCGATGATGACGAAGACGGCGGTACAAAGGCTTTCTTCGGAAGGAATTCACATAATCCTCTCGAGTGCAGGGTGGTCGTTGCCGATGAGGCTTCGATGATAGACATATTCCTGTTTAAAGCGCTGCTCGATGCATTGAGGCCGGGAGCTTCTTTGATACTCGTGGGAGATCCTGAACAGCTTCCGTCCGTAGGTGCGGGAAACGTGCTTGCCGACCTTCTTTCATGTCCTTCGATACCTAATGTCAGGCTCGAATACACGTTCCGTCAGGACGAGGAAAGTTCGATTGCTTCCAACGCCGTAAGGATACTACGAGGAGAGTACCCGGTATCGGGTGATGACTTCGAGATAATCACGACTGCAAGTGATGAAGAAGCATTGCCTGTGATCGAGCGGTTATCTATCGGGAACCGTAATGCGGATTGTGCGATATTAAGTCCTACCAGGCGCAATACATTAGGTACCGAGAATCTTAATGTGATTCTTCAGCAAAAACATAACGAAGACTCCGGTAATCCCGTTAAGGTGAGATCCGATCTTGATCTTTATCCTGACGACAGTGTAATGCAGATAAAGAATAACTATTCGATCGAGTATTTTGATCCGTCAAACAACGAGGTCTCGTACGGCATATTTAACGGAGAGATGGGTAAGTTTGACGGTTATGATATATTAAGCGGAAAGTACAACATCATCTACGACGACAGAAAAGTCGGATACACCAAGAAGATGATGAAGGACGTTGAACTTGCATATGCGGTCACGGTTCACAAGGCACAGGGATGTGAATTCGATTCAGTGGTTGTGGTCCTAGGCAAGATGAATTACAAATTAACCAACAGGAAACTGCTGTATACTGCAGTAACAAGAGGTCGTAACAAAGTCACGATTATCGACTCTGAAGGAAGGCTTGGAAAGATGCTTCGTAATGAAGCCGATAACTTCCGTAAAACATCGTTATCGGACTTTCTGAAGATAGTATCTGAAAGGCATAAGAATGAGTCTTCTTAAACTTGCAATGGATAAGATCCTGCCGCGCAACTGCCTTATCTGCGGCAAAGATCCCGATGCAGACGGGAGAATTCCTTATCCTGTTCCCGAAGACTTCCACATTTGTTTCTCATGCTTATCCCGGCTTGTACCTCAGCCGCCCGACAAGCGTTTCTTTCTTTGCCTGTCGGAGCCTTATGAGGGCGATCCTTATCCGGGTCTCGGGCTTTACATGCCGTTTCCGTATAAGGGCTTTTTCGAGAGTGCCGTTCCCCGCATGAAGTTTCATTCCTGCCCTGAGCTTGCAAGGTTCTCGGGCATGCTTCTCGGAACCTACATGGCAAAAGACAATGTCGGATCATCACTTATAGTTCCTGTTCCTCTTTCAGACAAAAGGTTGAAGGAGAGAGGCTATAACCAGGCGGCCTTAATTGCGCAGGAAGCATCGAAAATATGTAATATCCCATACTCTCCCGACGTGCTTATCAGAACACGCGACACGCAAAGACAGACCGAGCTTAGTGCGGACATGGTAAGGAGCATGAACGTGGAGGGAGCGTTTAAGGTAAGCCCCTCGTTTGATGTGACAGGGATCAAGGTCATAGTCGTCGATGATGTTGCCACAACGGGATTTACTTTGCATGAAGCGGCTCTCGAGCTTTATAAAGCGGGCGCTTCAGAGGTTTTCTGCTGTGCCGTATGCGGCAACAGGGCGGTACTTAACGCGGAGTCGTTTTAGTGGCATAATAGCCGGGATTCGGGCCTTGTAGATTTATTCGCGCATATTATATATAATAAGGGTAACCTGAAGCGGGTGGACTCTACATTGAACCTACATGACTGAAAATGGAACCCGGAGTCAGCCGGCGTAGATCAAGCCTTTTAAGTTGGAAGGTTGAAAGCGGTTGCAGGGTACCGCCCTTGAAGAATCGAGGGGTCAAGCGGGGTTCACTCAAATCAGGCCTTTTTTTGTGTAAAGAAATGGAGAGAATGGATGAAGTTATTTAACACGTTGACGAGGTACAAGGAAGACTTTAAGCCGATAGAAGAAGGACACGTGAAGATGTATGCGTGCGGACCTACGGTCTATAATTACTTCCATCTTGGCAATGCAAGACCTTTTGTTACTTTCGATACGTTGAGAAGATACCTCGAGTACAGAGGATACAAAGTTGAATTCTGCCAGAACTTCACGGACATTGATGATAAGATGATCAACCGTGCTAAGGAGGAAGGCGTTACGGTTAAGGATATCGCCGAGAAGTACATCGCTGAATACTATGTTGATGCCGACGGACTTAACTGCTTAAGACCTACATACCAGCCCCGTGCGACAGAGTCTATCGATGCGATCATCGGAATCGTCCAGTCTCTTTACGATCAGGGTATTGCATATGTCATCGAAGGTGACGGCGTTTACTATGATGTCTCCAAGAATGAGCACTACGGAAAGCTCTCACACTATAAGCTCGATGAGCTCGTAGCAGGCGGAGGAGAGCGTGGTGCATCCTACGAGGGCAAGAGAAATCCCGGAGACTTTGCAATCTGGAAGTTCAAGAAAGAGGGAGAACCTTTCTGGCCTTCACCCTGGGGTGACGGAAGACCCGGATGGCACATCGAGTGCTCTGCCATGATCAAGAAGCACCTGGGTGATACCATTGACATTCACGGCGGCGGACAGGATCTTATCTTCCCACATCACGAGAATGAGATCGCACAGTCCGAATGCGCCAACGGCTGCACGCTTGCCAACTACTGGGTACATAACGCATTCGTCAATGTAGACGGTGAGAAGATGAGTAAGTCCTTGGGCAACTTCTTCACGATAAGAGATATCGTTGCTCATTTCCCTTACCAGGTCATCAGATTCTTCATTCTCACAGGTCACTACCGCATGCCCATTAATTTCTCTGATGAACTTCTAAGAGCTGCTCAGACTTCGTTACAGAGAATCACGACTTGTGCATCCAACCTTAAGTTCAATATCGAAGCGGACAACGAAGGCGACGGCAGTGCGGATGAGGAACTTCTCAAGGCCTGCGAAGAAGGTAAGAACAGTTTCATCGCACACATGGATGACGATCTTAATACTGCTGATGCCATCACTGATATATTCGGACTCGTAAAGGCAGCCAATACTGCAGTATCTTCAGGAAAGGCTTCGAAGAATGCATTGAAGACTGCTTACGACACACTCTCTGAGATAACTGGTGTTCTCGGCATAGTGCTCGAGGAAGAGGAAGGTATCCCTTCTGAGATCACAGAACTTGTCGAGCAGCGCGCACAGGCGAAGAAGAACAAAGACTTTGCCGAGGCTGACCGCATCAGGGATCTTATTACTTCGAAGGGCTATTCCGTAAAGGATACTCCTCAGGGACCTCAGGTGGAGAAACTGTGATAATTCCTTTCATAGCTACTGACTTGCGTGAGATCAATCCTTCGGTGCTTGCATACATCGGTGATTCAGTTTACGAACTTTATTCGAGATGTCATGTCAGTGAGCGTACTGCAGCTAATTCAGGAAAGATGCACAAGGTTAACGTCAAGTATGTTTCCGCACAATCTCAGGCAAAAGCTGCTTCTGCTATAATGGATGAGCTTACGGACGAGGAGGCCGAATACTTCAGAAGAGGAAGAAATTCGAATTCTCCTACGATGTCCAAGAATGCAAGTCCTGTCGATTACATGAATGCGACCGGGTTTGAAACTTTGTTAGGATATCTGTTCCTCGACAACAAGGAGGACAGACTTGACTATATAATTCAAAGATCGTTCGAGGTGATCGACAGTGAGTAAGGAAAGACGCGATAATCAAGCGCCTACAGAAGACAGACTTGAGGGAAGAAATTCAGTCCTCGAGGCCATTAACGCGGGTAGGGAGATCAACAAGCTTTGGGTCCTCGAATCGAAGGACGGTAAAAAGCCTGACCAGCTCCTTGTAAGGATCTTAAATGAAGCACAGAAGAAGAAGATCCCCATCATACGTGCAAGAAGAGAGGCCCTCGACCGCATAAGCCAGACTCATAATCACCAGGGCGTAATAGCAGCCGTAGCAAGCCACGAATACACGGATATCGAGGACATGATCGCAGCTGCCGAAGATAAGGGCAGAAAGCCATTCTTCATCGTTCTTGATGAGCTTAAAGATGCATACAACTTAGGTTCCGTTTTAAGGATCGCCGACGCGGCGGGAGCAGACGGAGTCATAATACCCAAACACAGATCAATCGGACTTGACAGCGTCGTTGCGAAAGCATCGGCAGGTGCAATTGAATATGTCCCTGTTGCAAGAGTGACCAACATTGCAACAACACTTCGTGAACTTAAAGATAAACACGGTTTCTGGGTGTTCGGAACAGATGCCGAAGGAACAACTCCGTACGATAATGCGGATTATAAGGGTGCAATTGCTATCGTCATCGGAAGTGAAGGCGAGGGCATGCGTGACATAGTCCGTAAGGAATGTGATTTCCTTCTTTCCATTCCGATGGCAGGAAGCGTTAACAGTCTGAATGCAGCAGTAGCTGCAGGCATAGTGGTCTTTGAGGCGGTAAAGGGACGACGCGGTTGACATGAATGCGATCAGAAGAAGAGTAGTCGCTTTGTTTGCGACGTTGATATTTGCGGGTGCGCTCGGCTGTTCTGCAGTCAAGGGTGAAGCACGTGCCGTATCCGATTCATACATTGATGCTCTTCTTACCATGGATTACGAGACTGCGAACACCATATGCGTTGACGGATTGTCTCATATCGAAGACTTCATGAATCCGGACTATAAGGTCCGTGCCGTAAGGGCAATCTTAAGCAATACCCATTACAGGTTTGAACCGCTCCGTTCAGGCCGCGGTGAAGAGGGTTCGCTTGTTGCGGTCTATACTCTCGTAATGCCTAACATCAACCGTACTATCGAGAGCAGACCATCAAACTATGAAGAGTACGTTTATAACCTCGCTTCAATGGGAAAGACTGATGTTACGGTTTCTGTTGAACTTAAGAAAGTTGAAGGCAATTGGGTAGTTACGAATTCCGAAGAGATCTTGCAAAATCTTTACGGATCTTTATTCTATCCCTCATACGACTTCGTTCTTGACGGCAATGCGGTATTCGAGAATACGAGTTGGACGAGCGATAATGAAGACGGATCATTTCTCGATACTACGGGGATCAATTGTCACTACGATTTCTCGGATGAGTATCTTTCCTCCGGGATTGAGCTTACGCTCAGTTATCAGTATTTCAGAAACGATGAGATGATCTACTCTTCCGATGCCGTGATAGATCCGGATGGTTCGGGCGTATCATTCCCGCTTAACGTTGAAGATACGAATCTTTGGTTCAGCGTGCTTCCCGAGTACGACTACAGACTCGTTATCCTTAACAACGGAGAGTATTTCCACGAGGATCATCAGCAGTGTACGTTAAGTACTTTGCTGTTCCCGAACGGAGCTGCCGTGGATACAATTATCTGGCAGAATACAAGCCGCGACGGGCGTTACTATAACTGCTCGAATATCGTTGCCAAGGTTTGGCTTAACGACCGTTATCTTGATTCGGGAAGACCCGTTGATATCACATATGACATCTTCTATATGGGAGAGCTCATCTACAGCGGCGGACAGGCTGATATATATGATTCCATTGCCATCTGTTCCTTCGACAGCGCACAGGCTTTGGAGACGGGTGACTACTCCATCAATGTTTACAATAACGGTGCTTTCGCAGGAAGTTCGGTAACCAACGTTATCTTAAATCTCGATCCCGCTGATTATACCGAACTTGATATTCCTTCTGAGGTAACGGATGCGAATGAAGAGGATCATCTTGAGATCTATCTTGCAGGACGTAATGCGATCGATGAGATAAGCGAATACACCGATGTTAACTTCGACTATACATCGATAAGCATGAATATATTCGAACAGCGCCTTGATTCTGTCCTTGCATCAGGTGAGAACGCTCCTGACATGATCATCTGCGACAGCATATATGCAAGACAGTATGCATTGAGCGATATGACCATACCTTTGAACAATATAGGAATCTCTTACTCCGAACTTCAGTACATGTATGAGTATACTTTCGCACTTGCCATCGATGAGAACAAAGTCATCAAGGGTGTTACATGGGAGATAAATCCGGGTGCCGTATTCTACAGCAGAAGTTCCGCGCTCGCGACACTCGGCGTAAGTGAGCCGGGTGAAGTTACACCTTACTTCGCAACATGGGATGCCGTTATTGACACAGCGCGTGTCGTAAATGAAACATCAGGTGGAACGAGAAGATTATTCTCATGTCCCGCCGATGTCGAGAATGCTTATATCTTTGGCAGGACCAACAGCTGGTTCAATGATAGCGGTGATGTGGAAGTATCTGCTTACATGTCAGATTATCTTCCTTTCCTGAATGCACTTATCGACGAAGAACTGACATTCGGAGTCGGAAGATGGAGTACTGACTGGAATTCGAGGATAACGAACAGAACGACGGTCGCTTACTTTGGAACAATGAGATTCGGCGAGATCGTTCTTGCACCTTATCATCCGGGCGATTGGGGTCTTGTAATGCCTCCCGTTAACTACTTTGACGGCGGTGACTTTATCTTCGTAACGTCATATTGTGATCACGACGCATCCGCAGCACAGTTTATAAGGGATGTCGCCATTGATGATAATACGCTTCAGGACATGGTCGAAGACGGAATGGCGGTAAACAACATAAGCATCATGATGGCCTGCGCCGATGATGAACAGTATGCGCAGAACTGGCTTAACGGTCAGAATCCTTACAGGGTATTCTCTCAGGTCGCCTGGGGTATTGACGCATCCACCGTGTCGTCATACGATGATTTAATCAATGATGAGTTTGAACGCATTGCCGAAGCATATGCAAACGGCAATTATCAGACTGTCGATGATGCATTGGCAGCTTTTGAAGAAGCAGTAGGAGATTTGTTCTGATGAGAAAGGGCGTTATCAGAAAAGGCATAGCTCTTATCTTGTGTGTTGTGATCACCGTGTCTTTCTGTGCCTGCGGCCTTGCGTCTGACTTGCGGTATAGTTTCGCGCAGAGGATAGCCACGCAGGAGAATCTTCCCGTTCAGGAATTAACGAGACTCATAATCAGTTCGATAAATGATAAAAGAAATACGGCCGATGCTTTCTCTATGATCCCCGATGCTCAGCTTGACGGATTGTCCTATTCATACTTTTACGCGTATATGGATATCCTCCGCGAAGTATCAAGGCAGGACAACAAGGGAAATGTTGTATCATTCCGTATCATCGATTCTGAGGAGTGTCAGACGATACTCGGTCAGGATCTGTTCAATAAATACGGAAATACTGTAGGAGCCGAGCTTCTTTATTCATCTGATTCCGTATATCCGGTCTATATCTTCTTCCACGAGAACATGGATGGTTCCGTATGTCTGTCCAATTCCTGGATAACTTCGGTCATAAACATTTATAACTATGGAAACCACTATTTCACGATGCTTGATGAGGGTAACGCCGACGGTGTCGTAACGATCCTGACCCCGGGTCTTACCGATTCTGCTTATACGAGTGAAGCCGTCTATGCAAGAGCCATGAAGCTTTGTGAGTTCTACCGCTTGAGAGTTATGTCCAACCGTTCCGACTACGAGATAATAAGGCTCGTGCCGGGCGAGATGGTTGTAAGGATCCCCGAGACCGTTGCTGAAGACGGAGCCTCGTTTGAGGAGCATATCGTTACTCTCTCCATGCTGAACAACGGCAACTATCACATCGATGACAGCATTCAGGTCGAGCTCGATCAGAATCTTGTTTACCTTATGAGAGGTGATGAGAGGCTTATCAGGGTCGGATCCGATTACTCTTATGCGGATCTTGTCAATCTGATGGGTAATCCGTCATCACTCAATATCGATGCCGGCGTAGGAAGGGTAATGGTTATCTATCCCGGTCTCATCATGAGATTTGACGGCGAGGTAACCGCAGACTCATGGTCGGGTACGCTTACATCCGTGAGAGTTCTGTCCAATTCAGCTTACACGATAGGCTACTACCTCTATTCAGGCATGAACAGGACTCAGCTTCTTGTAGCATATCCGTTTATTGATGACGTTAACTATGATCTGAGTTTCATTAACGGAACGAGACTTTACGATATCACGTTTACTTTCAATGAAGAGGGAATAGTAACCAACCTTAAGGTGTCTGTGTAATACGCTTCTTAAGGACTTCGATCTCTTCTTTGGTCATTCCGTTTTCGATAAGATAATTCTCGGCCTTGTAATCGTATTCTTTTGCAATGAATTCAAGGAAAGTCACCATGTTTGATGCATCCGATCTTAATGTGTGACGCATGTTCTCGACTCTGTCTTTGATGAGCGGGTCAAGGAAATCCTTTGCGTAATCGTAGGAAACTTTGTAATTCAACACTATGTCCTCGGGCTCCGCACCGATAAGAACATAAAGAAGGGCAGTGATAACTCCGGTCCTGTCCTTGCCGTGAGCGCAGTGGATGAGCGTTATCCCGGAGGTTTCCCTTATAAATACGCGCATGACTTCGACCACTTCCTTGCCGAGTTCCCTTGCCATCATGACATAGAAATCACCCATGGTGTGTGTCTCGAGAAAAGCCATGGTAGGGTCTTCTGCGGCATCAGGGTCTCCTACGAACAAAGGTATGTTATAGAAGTGCGTATCCTCATCCTCGCGAAAAGGATTACCGTAATGCTCTAATTCTGCCTTGGACCTTAAGTCGATTACGGTCTTAACCCCGTAATCCTTAAGCTCTGTAAATGCTTTACGGGAAGCAAAGGAGGGGGAACCTGAACGTATTATTACCCTGTTTTTGAAAGTGCAACCGTTGGAACCCGGCATGCCGCCAAGCTCTCTGCAGTTGATGAGATCATCAAAGAACAGTCTTTGTGTATCAGGATCGTAGTTGCTCATGTAGGCTATCCCCCTTAAGTTCGCCGCGTATTGTACAACATATCGTGGTTGACATTCAACTTGTCCTGTAATAATATCTATTCGCTTTTACGCGCTCGTAGCTCAACTGGATAGAGTGTCTGACTACGGATCAGAAGGTTACGGGTTCGACTCCTGTCGGGCGCGCCACAATGCGGCTACCTCGTACGCGGTGGCCGTTTTTATTATCTGAAAGAGGTGTGATCATGGGTAGACTTCTAGTTGTTGTAGACATGCAGAATGACTTCGTTGACGGCGCCCTTGGCTTTGAAGGTGCCGACGGTATCATCGAAGGGATCGCTAAGAGGATTCAGGAGTATAAGGATGCGGGAGACGAGGTGGTTTACACTCTGGACACGCATTTTGAGAACTATCCTGATACTCAGGAAGGCAGAAATCTTCCTGTTCCGCACTGTATCAAGGGAAGCGAGGGACATGCTCTCGTACCTGCTTTGAAGGATATCCTGACTGATTGCCTTTGCTTCGAGAAGCCCACATTCGGTTCTCTAAAGCTTGGTAATTACATCAACAGCAATGCCGATAAGTACGATTCCATCGAGCTTTGCGGTCTTGTATCCAACATTTGCGTGATATCCAATGCCGTTATTGCCAAGGCGGCGGCACCGGAAACTCAGATAATCGTAGACAGTGCTCTTACGGATTCATTCGATAAGAAGCTTGATCAGGAAACATACGACATCATGAAGGGTGTACAGATCACGGTACTTTGATTATTGCAATTAAGATAATTGCTGTGATAGAATCCTATGTCGATTGCTTATTAATTATTTAAGGAGAAAATATATGGCGGAGATTGAGAAGCTTGAGCATTCAAAGGTAGCGATTAAGCTTGAGTGCGACAGAGAAGAGTTCAATAAGGCTCTTGTAGCAGCCTACAATAAGAACAAGAAGAGATTCCAGGTTCCCGGATTCCGTAAGGGAAAGGTTCCTTATCAGCTCGTAGTTAAGTACTACGGTGAGGGAGTTCTTTACGAGGATGCTATCGATGAGGTCGTCAATCCTGCATATCAGGCAGCTGTTAAGGAGAATGAACTCCAGGTTGTTTCCCGTCCTGAGCTCGATGTTGAGTCCATCGACGAGAACGGTATGAAGTACACTCTCACTGTAACCGTTAAGCCTGAGGTTAAGCTCGGTAAGTATGAGGGCGTTGAGGCTCCTTATTCCGAGAGAGAGATCACAGATGAGACAGTTAATGCCGATATCGAGGCAATGAGAAGAAGAAATTCAACTCTCGAGAACGTTGAGGACCGTCCTGCAAAGGAAGGCGATACAGTAGTTATCGACTATGAGGGATTCAAGGATGGCGTTGCTTTCGAGGGCGGCAAGGGTGAGAACTACAGCTTGAAGCTCGGTTCCAAGTCCTTCATTCCCGGCTTCGAGGAGCAGGTTGCAGGCCACAATATCGATGAGGAATTCACTATCGATGTTACATTCCCTGAGGATTACCACGCTGAGGAACTCAAGGGCCAGGCTACGACATTCAATGTAAAGATCCACAACATCAAGGAAGAGAAGATCCCTGAACTTGATGATGAGTTCGTAAAGGATGTTTCCGAGTTCGATACACTTGATGAGCTCAAGGCTGATATCAGAAAGAACCAGGAAGAGGCAGCTAAGAACGAGGCTAAGAATGCTTTCATCAATGCCGTAGTAGGTGTTGTTGCAGATAATGCCGAGGTTGAGATCCCCGATGCAATGATCGAGAATGAGGTCGAGGGCATGGCTGACGAGCAGGCTGCAAGAATGAGCCAGCAGGGAATCGGCCTTGAGATGTACCTCCAGTACACAGGCCAGAGCATGGAAGACTTCAAGAACGGTCTTAAGCCCATGGCTCTCGTAAGAGTTAAGAGCAATCTCGTTATCGAAGCCGTTGCCAAGGAACTCAAGATCGAGGCTACAGAGGAAGAGTACCAGAAGGAACTCGAGGATATGGCTAAGGCTTACAACACAGAGGTTGATAACCTTAAGCAGGCATTCGGCGAGGATAATCCTTACATAAAGGAGACCATCATCAACAGAAAGACTGTTGAGTATCTTGCTGACAAGGCTGTTAAGACAGAGCCTAAGGAAGAGCCCAAGGACGAGGAGAAGACAGAGGAATAATCCCGGTCTTATCAAAAAGTCAAAAAAATGCCGTTGTTTCGTAACGAAGCGACGGCGTTTTTATTTTATATTATAATTTAATGTGATAAACTTAATTGTTTGAACAAATATGTTTCAAAGGAGCTTGTCGATGGCAAACATGAGATACAACGGCGGTGATAACGGGAATAACGGGGAAATACTCAGTTGTTCTTTTTGTGGTAAGTCCGAGTACGATGTACCCAGATTGTTCTCCGGAGTTAACTGTTATATCTGTATTGACTGTATCAGAACAGCTTACGGAATAATTTCCGAGGAAGAGAAAGTCAGAAAGAAGAAGAGATTAAGTTCTACGATGCCGAAGAAGCTTACTACGCCTCACGACATCAAGGATAAGCTCGACCAGTATGTTATCGGACAGGACGATGCAAAGGTTGCACTTTCCGTTGCTGTTTATAATCACTACAAGAGAGTCTATACGGACATGCCCGAGGACGATACGGAGATCTCGAAGAGTAACATTCTCCTGTTAGGTCCCACGGGTTCCGGTAAGACACTTCTTGCACAGACACTTGCAAGGATCCTCGATGTTCCTTTCGCAGTTGCAGATGCAACATCCCTCACTGAGGCAGGTTATGTAGGCGAGGACGTTGAGAATATACTTTTGAAGCTCATCATGGCAGCAGATTACGATATCGAGCGTGCCCAGATGGGTATCATCTACATCGATGAGATCGATAAGATCACCAAGAAATCCGAGAATGTTTCCATCACAAGAGACGTCAGCGGCGAGGGCGTTCAGCAGGCATTGCTTAAGATCCTCGAAGGAACTGTGGCATCCGTGCCTCCCAAGGGCGGAAGAAAGCATCCTAACGAAGAGTGCCTTACCATCGATACGACGAATATCCTGTTTATCTGCGGCGGTGCTTTCGACGGTCTTGAGGATATCATCGCTCAGAGAGTTGCCGAGAAGCAGTACGGCTTCGGTGCGACAGTAAGATCTAACGAGGAGAAGCACAGCGGTGCTTACTTCAATAAGGTTCAGCCCATGGATCTCATGAAGTACGGTCTCATTCCCGAGTTCATCGGAAGAATCCCTGTTACGGTTGCCCTTAACAAGCTTCTTGCAGAGGATCTCGTCAGAGTTCTTACACAGCCTAAGAATGCTCTTGTCAAGCAGTATAAGAAGATGCTTAAGCTCGACGACGTTGAGCTTGAATTCACGGATGACGCGGTCCTTGCCATCGCGAATAAGGCGATCGACCAGAAGACCGGTGCGAGAGGATTGCGTGCCATCATCGAGGAGACGATGCAGGGAGTCATGTATGACATTCCTTCTTCCAAGGATGTCTCCAAGTGCGTTATCGATGAGGCTTGCGTTACCGAAGGTAAGGAACCTACTCTCATTTATAAGAAGAAGACCGAGAATAAGGATAACAGTGCTTCAGGCGCGGCAAGCAAGCGTCTCGGAGTCGGCTGATCTATCAAGGAGGTACTGTAATGGCTGCTACGTATAACATCTGTCTTGATATCGGAGGCACAAAGATCTTAGGTGCCATCTTTGACAGCAAGAAGAATATTGTCTACAGGATCAAGAAGAAGACAAAGGCAGACGGCGATGCTACGCAGAATGTCGAGGAGACCATCATCTCCGTTGTCGACGAGTTGATTGACGGATTCGGCATCAAGCCTTCCCAGATCAAGGCCATCGCTGCAGGTGCTCCCGGTGTTATCGACCAGCAAAACGGTATCGTTCTGACTTCACCCAATCTTCCATGGAAGAATTACGATATTAGAAAGCCCATCGAGAAGAGATTCGGTGCTCCTTTCTTCATCGGAAATGACGTTAATGTCGGTGTGTTGGGTGAGTATAAGTACGGCGTTGCCAAGGGCAAGAAGAACGTCGTAGGACTTTTTGTCGGAACGGGAATGGGCGGAGGTCTCATCCTCGACGGTAAGCTTTTCACAGGTCACAAGTTTAAGGGTGCCGAGTACGGTCATATGATATTGGATCCCGAAGGTCCCCGTTGTAACTGCGGACAGAGAGGATGCCTTGAGGCATTCTCGAGCAAGCAGGGCATGAGCGATTACATAAGAGGTCAGGCTGCAAGAGGCAGACAGACTCCCATGGCTGAAGCTGTCACGGAGGGTGTATTCAAGAGCAAGCTTCTTAAGAAGAGCCTTAAGGCGAAGGACCCCGTAACGGTTGAAGCAGTTGACCGTGCCTGCCACTATCTTGCGATCGCTTCGGGTAATCTCGTAAATACGTTCAGTCCCGAGATGGTCGTATACGGCGGCGGTGTTATCGAGGCTTGCGGTGACTACTTCCTCGAGAGGATCGTGTCTGAAGTAGATAAGTACTGCATGCCTTCTATCAGAGAGACAGTTGAGTTCAAGACAGCCGCTTTGGGTGATGATTCCATCCTCTGGGGTGCTCTGTCTATGATCTTGGACAAATAATCAAAGAAGGAAGAATACAAGGAAAATGGCGCGAATTGATTCCGTAAACAAGGTTTTCGATCCTAAGGAGTCGGAACCCAGGCTTTACAACGAGTGGAAGGACAAGGGTTATTTCAAACCTTCCGATGACGATAAGAAGGAGACATTCTCGATAGTTATGCCGCCCCCGAACATTACGGGGCAGCTCCACATGGGCCACGCGCTCGATAACACTCTTCAGGATATCCTCGTAAGATATAAGAGGATGAGAGGATACGCTACTCTTTGGGTCCCGGGTACCGACCGTGCTTCGATCGCTACAGAGGCTAAGATCGTTGAGCAGATGAGATCCGAAGGAATCTTCAAGGAAGATCTGGGAAGAGACGGATTCCTCGAGCGTGCTTGGGACTGGAAGAAGAAGTACGGCGGAAGGATCGTTGAGCAGCTTAAGAAGATCGGTTCCTCCTGTGACTGGGATCACGAGCGTTTCACCATGGATGAGGGATGCTCGGAGGCCGTT
The DNA here is from genome assembly GCA_017958365.1 of Clostridiales bacterium. Taxonomy (GTDB): domain Bacteria; phylum Bacillota; class Clostridia; order Saccharofermentanales; family Saccharofermentanaceae; genus Saccharofermentans. The sequence continues at coordinate 3,505 of JAGDCV010000063.1, read as the reverse complement.
AAGGAAGTATTCGTTAAGTACTATAACAAGGGTTATATATACAGAGGCGAGAGGATTATCAACTGGTGTCCCCATTGCCTTACATCCATCTCCAATGCGGAGGTCGAGTATGAAGATCAGGCAGGCCACTTCTGGCACTTAAAGTACCCTTTTGAAGACGGTACCGGATATATCGAACTTGCAACGACAAGACCTGAGACTTTGCTTGGTGATACAGCAGTTGCAGTAAATCCCAAGGATGAGCGCTACAAGGATGTTATCGGCAAGATGCTTGTTCTGCCGCTCGTTGGAAGAAAGATCCCCGTTATCGCAGACGATTACGTTGATATCGAGTTTGGTACCGGTGCGGTTAAGATCACGCCTGCACATGACCCTAACGACTTTGAAGTAGGACGCCGTCATAACCTTGAGGTCATCACTGTTCTTACCGAAGATGCGAAGGTAACAGAGGATTATCCCGCTTATGCCGGAATGGACCGTTACGAAGCTCGTAAGGCCATCGTTAAGGATCTTGAGGAAGGCGGTTTCCTATTAAGAACTGAGGATCATAACCACAACGTAGGTACATGCTACCGTTGCGGCACGACCATCGAGCCCCGCGTATCTTTGCAGTGGTTCGTTAAGATGGAAGAGCTTGCAAAGCCTGCCATCGAAGCTGTTGAGACAGGTAAGACAAGATTCGTTCCTCAAAGATTCGAGAAGAATTACTTCAACTGGATGAATGATATCCGTGACTGGTGTATCTCAAGACAGCTTTGGTGGGGACACAGGATCCCGGCATTCTACTGCGACGACTGCGGTGAGATAGTAGTTACCAAGGATGAGAGTGCAGTCTGCCCTAAGTGCGGCAAGCCCATGCGTCAGGATCCGGATACTCTCGATACATGGTTCTCATCCGCTTTGTGGCCTTTCTCCACATTGGGCTGGCCCGAGAAGACGGATGACCTTTCAAGATTCTATCCGACCGATACTCTCGTAACGGGATATGACATCATCACATTCTGGGTATCCAGAATGATGGTTGCAGGTCTTGCACACATGGATGATGTTCCTTTCAAGGATGTTCTTATCCACGGTCTTGTAAGAGACGCACAGGGAAGAAAGATGAGTAAGTCCTTAGGCAACGGTATCGATCCTCTCGAGATCATCGAGAAGTACGGTGCGGATGCCTTGAGATTTGCACTTGTTACAGGTAATGCTCCCGGTAATGACCAGAGATTCCAGGAAGATAAGATCGAACTTGGAAGAAACTTCTCCAATAAGGTCTGGAACGCCATGAGATTCGTTCTCATGAACTGTCCTGATGATCTTTCCTATGAGAATGTCGATCCTTCAAAGTACACTCTTGAGGATAAGTGGATACTGACAGGTCTTAACAGGCTCGTATCCGAGGTTACGGTAAACTTTGATAATTACGATTACGGCGTAGCTTTGCAGAAGATCGTAGACTTTGTCTGGGATTCTTACTGTGACTGGTACATCGAGATCGCCAAGAGCCGTCTGTTTGACGAGGAGTGTCCGACCAGACTTGAGGCTTTGTATCTTTTGAATAACGTGCTCGGCACATGCATGCAGCTTCTGCATCCGTTTATGCCGTTCGTAACAGAAGAGGTATACAGAAATCTCGTTATCGACTCGGCTGCTGATTCGATCATGATCTCTGACTGGCCTTCAACGGATAAGATCGCTTCTTATCCTGATGATGAGAAGATGATGTCCACTTTGATGGCTGCGATCAGATCAATGCGTAATATAAGGGCTGAGATGAATGTTGCTCCTTCACGTAAGGCTCACATCATCCTCGTTACGCCGTCTGACGACGTTGCATCCATGTTTACTAACGGACTTCCTTTCCTTGAGAGACTTGCAGCCGTAGGTTCCATGGATATAAAGAAGGATAAGGAAGGAATCCCTTCCACTGCAGTAGCTGCTTTGTTTGACGGCGGTGAGATCTACATGCCGTTAGAGGACCTTATCGATATCGATAAGGAACTTGAAAGACTTGACAAGGAGCGCGAAAAGCTTAACGGTGAGCTCAAGAGGCTTGAGGGCAAGCTTTCCAATGAGAACTTTGTAGGTAAGGCCCCTGCGCAGGTCGTTGAGGCTGAAAGACAAAAGCTTTCTAAGTATCAGGAGATGGCTAAGAACCTCGCCGAGAGAATAGATACTTTAAAGAATATATAAAATCATATATATCAGGAGGAAACCATTATGGCTTCAGGATTTGAAAACAGCGAGAAGATCGCTCAGCTCCCCAAGGAAGGAGTACACTGCTTTGCTGCTAACGAGAAGCAGGTCAAGACAAGAAGGATAGTAACGATCATCCTTATGGCTTTGTTTGTTGCCGCTGCAGCTGCTTTCCTTATCATGCAGAACAAACAGCTCGTTATCGCAGGAATCGCCGGTGTAGGATTCATCATCAGCCTTCTTGTCTTCGTACAGTCTTTCCTTATCGAGAAGTATCGTGTTGCTGTTGACTATAACGAGAAGAAGATCGTTCTTCGCTACCGTTTCAGCCTCATCGAGATCCCTTTCGATTCTTTTGACGCAAGAGAGGGCGAGGCTGACAGGGCAGAGGAGATGATAGACAATGCTACAAACAACGGCTCTGTAACTGAGTATCTCATCCTTGATAACGTTTTTGATGAAGCATGCTACCAGACATCCACTAAGGACCTTGCTTCAAGAGAGGACTTCTACAAGTTAAGAGAAGAGACTTTTGCCATCGCTGATGCATACGGTGCAAGAAACAGCGAGGATGCAATCAAGCCCAATACTGACGGAAGAGCCTCAACAAAGGCTAAGATCGCAGCATCCGATATCGGAGAGGATGATATCGACAAGATCGTTGATGAGGCGATGGAAGAGGAAAATAAGGACTGATAATGTTGATTTTTACCTAAAAGAAGGTAAGATAGTAAAGGTTAATAATTTTCTAGGAGGAAATATAAAATGGCATTAGTTTCTGCTACAGAAATGATCAACAAGGCTCACGAGGGACATTACGCAATTCCTGCGTTCAACACAAACAACCTCGAGTGGACACAGTGCATCCTTAAGGCAGTTCAGGAGACAAACACTCCCGTTATGATCCAGACATCCGAGAGTGCTGCTAAGTACATGGGCGGATACAAGGTAGTTGTTGATATGGTTAACGACCTTATCGATTCTATGGGTATCACAGTACCTGTAGCTTTGCACCTTGACCACGGTACATACGAGGGTGCTAAGGCTTGCATCGAGGCCGGTTACTCTTCTGTTATGTTTGACGGTTCTCATTTCCCTATCGAGGAGAATATTGCTAAGTCCAAGGAGATCATCGAGCTCGCACATTCCAAGGGTGTTTCCGTAGAGTGCGAAGTTGGTGGTATCGGTGGTACAGAAGATGGTGTTACATCAGCTGGTGAACTTGCTGATCCTGCAGAGTGTAAGGCTATCGCTGATCTTGGTGTAGACTTCCTTGCAGCTGGTATCGGTAACATCCATGGTAAATATCCAGCAGACT
>JAGDCV010000062.1 GCA_017958365.1 Clostridiales bacterium | reverse complement strand
TTACATCACGACTATCCTTGCAAAAGAAGGACTGTCACACAGGACAGCCCTCGCAGTCTACTATCTTACGGGAAAGAAATAGTTTATCTTCTCCCGCTCCGTAGATTCCGCTAATTTCTGCGTAAATGCTATAATCAGGCAGATAAAGGAATTGCGAGTAAAGATAATGACACTTGAAGACTACATAACTACTATCCCCGACTTCCCCGAGAAGGGAGTCTTATTCCGCGACATAACGTCAGTGATCGAGAACGCGGACGGGTTCAAACTCTCGATAAACGAGCTTTTGGAACTAATGTCCGACATTGAATTCGATAAACTTGTAACTTTGGAATCAAGAGGATTTATCTTCGGAGCGCCCATAGCTTATGAGCTCGAGAAGCCCATGGTTCTTGTCCGTAAGAAAGGCAAGCTTCCCCGCGAGACGATATCACAGGACTACGGTCTTGAATATGGAGAAGCAACCATAGAGATCCATAAGAACTCGATAAATCCCGGAGACAGGGTAATAATCCTTGATGACCTGATCGCTACAGGCGGTACGATCGAGGCAGCCGGCAAACTTATAGAGAAGTTAGGCGGACAGGTCGTAAGAGTCGTCGCTTTAGTCGAGCTTCGCGGATTTAACGCACGCGGGAGACTTAATTACGACGTAGCGACCGCACTCTCCTACGAAGGAAAGTAAACATAGCGGAGTATCTTCGCTGCCGCATCCGCAAGTTCACATATGGTGTCAGCCGGTGTTGCCGGCCTGTCGGTCATGTGGAAACAGGGATGAAAACGGGTAACGTGCAAAGGTATGTCTTCGCTTATGGACGCGATCCAACCTGCCATGTCCTTCATCTTCTTAACATCATCATTCATCCCGGGAACTATCAGGCATGTGATCTCAACATGAGCCGTCTTCGCCGCTTCCCTGATGAAAGCCATCGTCATATCAAGATCGCCTCCGAGCGTATCTTTATACACATCAGGATCAAAGCACTTAAGATCGATGTTCATGGCATCAATATACGGCGCTATCTCACGAAGTACTGATAATTCCGCTGTGCCGTTAGTTACAACGACGGTCTTAAGCCCCTTACCGTGCGCGAGCCTTGCCGTGTCCCTCACGAACTCATACCCCACGAGCGGTTCGTTATAAGTAAAAGCGATGCCGATATTGCCTCTTTCTTTATATTCTTCCGCGATGCTAACAAGCTCTTCCGGCGTAAGTTCTCTTCCCTCACCATGCGCGAAAAGCATAACTTCCTCTCCCCAGGAGATCTCGTTGTTCTGGCAAAACGGGCACCTTAAATTACATCCGTAACTTCCTGCTGAAAGTATCTTCGTGCCGGGATTAAAATTCCTTAAAGGTTTCTTCTCGATAGGGTCGAGTGCGAGTGATGTAATGCGCCCGTAGTTTGCCGCGACGACATTTCCGCCACGCACTTCACGCGCGCCGCAGAATCCCGTGCCGCCTTCCCTGATATCACAGTGACGGAAACATACTTCGCATCTCATCTGTGACGTACCACTTCAAAGCGCTGAAGATAGAACTTCTCGTGCGAGCCGATACCGCCTTTTTGCATCGCGATCGACACCTGATCTTCTACAGTATCGACACCTTCAAGATCCGGAAGCAAAAGCCCGCGCCTGCCGTCCGGTGTCGAGACGATAACTCCATACCTCTTAACATCAAGCTCTTCAAGAGAAGATATGTCCTCGGCCTCATTAAGCACGTCAACATTTATCTCAAGCAAAGGGATCTCTTCTTCTCTTACAGGCATGAAGCGCGGATCTCGCGTGGAGGCACTCACCGCATTGTTAATAATCTCCTGCGCAAGATTCGGACACGTCGGCCCGATGGTTCCGATGCATCCGCGAAGGTCTCCGTTCTTGTGTAAAGATACGAATGCCCCGGCCCTCTTATGCAGTAGTTCATCCGGAAGATCAGAAGGCACGTCAAGCTTCCTGCCATCGCAGATATAGCTTGTAAGCGACATGCGCGCAAGCTTTACATATGCATCCTCTTCAGGATAGAAAGAACATATCCCGTAGCCGACACCCGTCACGTCTTCATGGGAATAGGTTGTGGCTTTCACTTTCCTTCCGTCCCAGGCTCCCGCCATGATGACGAACGACCTGTGCCCGCATTCAGCAGCCCTGTCGCAGAAGTCCTCGTCAAACTTAATAAGCTCATCAAAGGCCGCGCGCCCCATGACATCCATTATCTTCTTGTCATACTCGGGACCTTCCTTGGCGTAGCCGTAAGGACCATAATCCTGAAGCTTATGAGACAGATCGCCGCTCGCGATCATAACCGCCCTGCGGTCTAGCGAATCAATGGCTTCAGCGATCATCTGACCTAACTTATAGTGATCGCTATATGAAAGCCCGGACAAGCCCATGCGCACGATCTTGCCGTCTTTATATTCATTGCGGATAAACCAAAGCGGGACCATGGTACCGTGATCAAGTTCCGGTTCCAAATTGCCTTTGGTACCGCACGGGAAGTCTTCCCTGTCAGCGATCCCTGTTATCCTTGTTACGAGCTCCTCATCATATATCTCGTCGAACTTAACCTGCGGCGCTCGGAACATGGCAAAAGAGCCCTGCGCGCTCTTGCCGGGAGATATATGGAAATAATCTGAATACATAGCCGCATGCGGACTTATTATGATCATGGTCTCGGGCTTAAGATCTGCTATCTGACGCGCGACCTTCTTATAAGACTCTATCGTCTTATTTACCTGTTGCTCCGAGCCCTTCCCGACCGCGGGAACGATAAGCGGCGGATGCGGCACCATAAATGAAGCTAATAACGGCATACTACTTCTTGATGATTTTGGAGAATTCGAGCGCTTTGCCGATATCGCCGTCAACCTTAAGCTTTCCTGTTGTAAATGCGAATACAGGATCAAGCTTGCCGTCGATAAGCTTGTTAAAGTCGTCAAGACTCATGGTTACTTCGCAGTTTCTGTCATCGTAGGCATAGGGCTCGACATTGATCTTGCCGTCCTTGACCTCAACATAGAAAACGCCGCCGTTATCTCCTGTGAGGTTCACCTGCACCGCCAGAAAACCCATTCCGGATGCATCCACCTTCTGTGCCGTTGATCTTACCTTGGTCAGGATCTCATCAAAAGTCATGTTCGTTTCTCCTTAAATATAGTGACTATTCTATTGGTGCCTTTATGATCTTCTCATCGACCATATCCGACTTATAAGCTGACATAAGAAGCTCCTCCTGCAGACAGAAACCGTTCGTCGCAGGGAGCAGATATCCTAGTAAGTATCGCAAGCAACACGGCAATGCCGGGATGGTCTTTGCCCTTGAAGGCATCTTTGTAAAGTTCCTCAGCTTTGGCACTCCATTTATCTATCAGTTCATTTGTCAGAAAACCACTGTCATAAAAAAGCATATAGAATCCCCTCTTTCAATACACTATATACAATCATTCACGCCTGTGGCAATTTATGTTTAGTCTGATTCTTCGGGAACGGGCCTTCCACCTTAAACGGTATGCCAAGCTCATTCATTACTTCATTAAACGCCCCGGTATACCTGTCATCCTTGATAAGCTGATGGAACGAGATAAATATCTTATCCGCCATCGAAGTAACCTCGATAAGAATATGTCCTTCAACTATTATTACATAAGACTCGACATAATCTGCGACCTCACCCCAGTCCATCCAGCCGGAGTAGTTAGATATGAACGTACCATGCTCCGCCTCTTTGCCCTCATATGGGTTATTCTTAGCCGCAAAAGCCAGCTTCTCCTTCAACCCGTTCTTCTTATCAAGCTCTTCCCAGAATGTAAAAAGTTTCCTGAGCTGCTTATTTACAAGTCCTGAATCTGTCTGCAGCATGATCTGACTTCTGGTGATCGTCCCCAGTTTATCAACGTCATCCCTCAAGTGTTTTCTGTCGTAATCTATATGAACGTGCGTCAGAAGATCACAATGCGAATTGGGAAGTCCTATATCCGCAGCGGGATTGTGAGCGATCTCTCCTCCGATATACTGATACTTCTGTGGAAGCACCTTATCGAGCGCCATCGCTATGGTGTTAAGGAAAAACGCCGCGACACTTGAATCATTACTCCTGATATAGTTCACGATATCTTTCTGCTCGAAGGTATAAAGATAGTAGATGGGACACCGCTTGAACGGATTATAGATCCCGTTAAGATAATCCATCGCCATGATAACCGGCTTCTTACTTCTATACTCATAGATCGGTTCCTCATCCGTCAGAAAATCCATCGACGGCTCCGTCGCTTCACCTTCAAGAAGATCACTGTCAGGCTTACGGATGCCGGGAGCATCGGGAGTCACATTAAACTTCTCAACAACATACTCATAAACAGTCGTCATTACCCAGGGCAGAGCACCACGCCCCCCGCACATGGAATGGCTGATATTAAAGAATATGTCCCGTCCTTCTGTATCCAGAAACAGCAGATGGCGGTTAACTTCGTCAGTACAAAGAAACGGCAGCTTATCGGTCGTAGGGATGACCACAACATCTCTTTCATTGGGGATCATATCGTACCCGCCGTCACTGCCCAGCACAATCTCCTTACAAAAATACGGATATCTTTTGACGGCAACGTTCGCAGCATGCCTTAGTACATCAATATCCACGTCCTTCTTCATCTTAACCCGCACTCTGATAGTAGAAGCGAAATTCTTTTCGCTGGCGTAGAGCCTGTACGTATCCATGCTGTATTTCATAGTTTTCCCCACTTTGCATACATAATATCGATCTTCTTTATTTTCACAGGAAAAAGTTCACGTATAATTACGAAACAGCATATTATGTGTTGCTTTTTTATGAACGCTTCACGGCACTGATCCCGTAGTAATTACGAAGCAGCCTGATCTGCCCGCCAAACGTGTTCCCTGCTATGTACTCACGAAGCTTGTCTTCCTCAAGTGTGCGGTCCTCATCGCAGACATTTAGTATCGGCACCTTCTCCAGAAACGCTCGAAATGCATCCGCGTCACGGAAGTACTCCCTCTCGTGTATCGGAACCAGCTCCACTTCAGTGAACCCGGCATTCAGCACAGCCTCGTAGTCTCTTATGCTTACCGGCACCGCATCATCATAAGCCTGCCCCCTTCCGAAAAGCTTCTTTAAGCTCCAGCAGTCATACTTGTCTACGCCTCTTATGAGCAGGTGACCTCCGGGTTTCAGGCACTTCATGATCTGCGCGGGGTCCGTTATAGTGTGGCGCGCCGCAACAATGTCAAAGTACTCATCAGGGACATCCATCTGAAGATTGTCCATCACCTTGAATGTGATGTTCTTCCTGCCGCTTCGCTCAAGATTTCTTTTTGCGGTATCGATCATCTCGGGCGAGAAATCAGTTCCCAGGATCTTTCTGCATTCAGGGTAATCTGCAAGCAGCTTCTCGCCGCCGCCGGTGCCGAGATCAAGGATGCGGGAATCTGAGTCTGCATACTTGTTTATCAGCTCATTCAAGTCCCACGAAGTCAGGCTTTCAGTGTGGATCCCGAACTCATCAAACGACCAGTTCCCGAGTCTTCCGTAATAATCCAATGCGTTGTTTTGTGACATAAAAAAGAACCTCCTTTCACAAACAACATCACAAGCCGTATCTTTGATACGACCCGGTGTTATTCATGATGAGATTCTAAGGTTCTTATCATTATTAACCCCGCCTCAAGGCGTCACGGCAACAGAACGCGAATAACCAATTGATCTGTTACAAGCGGATATTAACTGATTCTCAGGAATCTGTCAAAGCTTCTATTCACTCTGTGCCTCTATAAATCCTGTTAATGCTTTCTCTACTACTGAATTAAGAGAAATCTGATGCGAATATGCATATATTGCAGCAGACTTATGAAGCTCCGGTGTTATCCTGATATTAAAAGTTCCCTTATAAGAGCGTTCCGGCTCCATTCCTCTACTAACACAAAGCTCCAGATAGTCATCTACAGCCTCATGGAAATCCTTCACAAGACTCTTAGCACTGATACCCTCATAAGAAATCAGCGAACGTATTCCCTGTACCTTTCCATAGAAGACCATATCCTCATCCGAGAACTCGATACTGCCTATATAGCCCTTGTATTCCAGATAATTACTCATCCCAATAGCCCTCCTCTTTAATCACCTCGTGCAAATGCTTTACTACATATGCCTTAAGATGCTTCTGCGGATGAGGTTTATGAAGCAATATATCACAGTGACTATCTTTAACAAATCGAATACGCGAACCACTGGTTTTACCAGAATTATCCAGCCTGTATCCGTAGTGTTCAAGCAATGTTACTATTTCTGTGAAAGTGATATCTTTGCTGAAGTTTTTTAATCTCTCTTCAACATGCTTCCATCTTGCCATTACCTCATAACCTCATAATAGAACGCTATTGTTCATTTTGCAACTATATTTGGTACCACTCCTTCTCTATCTCTCTTTTTCTATCAGCCCACTTGTCGTATTCTTCGGACCTCTGCCTGCACAGATTCTCAAAATCATAATAGTCCTCACCCACAATGAGAGGATCCCCATCAAGCCAGTAACCTCGTTCTTCAAAGAAATGCTTCTTCATATGCCTATACCATATTTCCGGTTCGCAAAACTTACCGGCAACAGAAGCAAGCATATCATTCTCATCAAAAAACCAAGTGTTAGGGAAAATCTCCTCTTCACTATATCCATTAGGACAAGTTGATTTATTGAACTTAATGAACTCTCTTATCATATTCTCGTCAGGCTTAGGTCTCACCCACAATTTGCCTGCAGCGGCTATCCATGCGCCCATATACGATCCTCCTTTTATTCCGTTGGTATACACATAATACATCATACCGTTGGTATTTTTCAAGAGTATTGTTATAATTTCATCAACAGTTGTTGGGAGGGAATAATTATGCAGATTAACATAAAAACAGAACGACTAACGGAGTGCAGAAAAAAGCTGCATCTGACTCAGGCAGACGCAGCAGAATTAATCGGCGTCACGCAGCCCGCTTATCAGCGCTATGAGGCCGGCACCAGAACACCTTCTATACAAGTTGTAAAAGAAATGGCTAAGGCCTTTAATGTATCTGTCGACTATCTTACCGGCAACAGCAAGAGCAAGTCACCTGATTTTATAACCGTAGACAAAAACACATCTCCTTTACTATTCTCGGTCGTTGACCATTGCCAAGGATACGACGAAGAACATCTTAAAGCTCTTCTTGAAGTATTGGAAAGCCAGGACCCGGATTAAAGCTTCTGAATAAACGCGGTCTTGTCGTGGCTGTTGTAGCCGGCCTTCTCGTAGAAGTGCCATGTGTTCGGATCCTTAGAACCCGTAAGCAGCATCATCTTATAGCAGTTGTTTTCTACTGCGATCCTTTTTGCCATATCAAGGCATTCACCTGCATACCCGTGACCTCTGTAATCTTCATGTGTCACCACATTTTCTATGAATGCGTACGGGCGGATATGTCTTGTAAGATTCGGGATGATCACGCATACACACGAAGAGACGATCTTCCCGTCGATCTCATTTACAATGATGTGATGATTATCATCATTCATGATCGTATCCCACACAGAAGACAGATGCTCATCCATATCAGGAACACTATCCTCATGAAGATACGTATAAAGCTGAAGCAGCTGCTCTAACTCATCGCGTCTGATCTCTCTTACCATGTCCTTGCCCCCGATCAAAGTTCGCGTCTCATTACATCGTAGCAAAGGTAATCGCCGTTAGAGGTCTTTATCTTGTTGTACTCAATCTCTTTGTAGCCTCGCTTTAAGTAGATGGGTTTTGCAGGAAGTGAAGCATCGAGGATCACTTCATCATAAGCGGAGGCTATCTTCTGTTCCGCAAAATCCATGAGCGCTCTGCCATAGCCTTTGTGCTGATACGAAGGCAAGACAAACAGCCTGTTAATCTCATTTCCTGCGACCGTTACCGTTCCAGCTGCCACGCCTTCTGCTTCCAGAAGATAGACGCACCCTTTCTTAATATCTTCCATGATCTTCTCATCCGAATGATGAGCACTGAAGAATTCGACCGCGCCTTCAGGATAGTAATTCGGATATACAGCCCTGATCGTAGTCTGCGTAATGTCGCGGACTGCTTCAAAGTCATTCATATCTACAGGTCTGATGTTATTGGTCATGCGATCTCATTCTCCGTTATAAACTTCGCAAGCGTCTGCCCAAGCTTTATCTGGTTATCGGGGTCCATATGGCATCCGTCAGCATCGGAAGCCCTAACGACCTTAGATGCATCAACGAATAATGTACCGTACATACCTGCCAGTTTCTCATACCACTCAGCCAGCTCCGCAGACACATTACATGCATTCTCATAGCCGAAGCTGTCGCCGAGCCACGAATCCTTTATCGACTCCGATATAACCGGCGGCGACACGAGTATTATCTTATATCTGTTCTGACATCTGAACTCGTTATATGCCTTGATCTTCTCGAGCATTATCTGCATCTCGCCTGCGATATCCATCGATGAATAAGAGAACTTACGCTTGCAGTCGTTAGAACCGAGCATAATGATCACTATATCAAGAGGGTTATGCGTCTCGAGGCACGGTCCGATGTACTTCAGTCCGTTCTTCTCGCCTTCAGAAGGATCATCGGTAGCTATCGTGCGGCCGTTCTGACCTTCTTCTATGATCTCATAATCGTTGCCTAAGATCTTACCCATCACGCGCGGCCATCTGGCATCCTCATCAAAGCGCACCCTGTTCACGGGATCAAATCCCCAGGTCAGCGAATCACCAAAACACAGTATTCTCTTCTTAGCCATATATCAACACCTCTATGGATGTCATTGTATCATTCCGCCGTGGAAGACACATTCATAGACTTTGACGTCGCCTTTATAGATCTCTTCGTATCCCTGGAACCAGGTAAGATCACCCGTCACACTGCACTTATAAAGATATTCTCCCGACTGGTAGTACTCAGGGCCGCGGTAAGGCATCTTCATATCTGCAGCGCGCAGCGCCTCCTTAAGAAAATTCCCGCTGAAGCCATCGCTTAAGACGCGGCCAAGATAATTCATCGCATAGACAGCGGCACCATCTTTCCACACCGCCTCTTCACCTGCGAACTTCTCGCCTCCGACATAGGTGTCGTGGTACATGTATCTGCCGTTCTCATAACGGAAATCATGTGACTCCGGACGTGTGGAATCCACTTCGTTCTTAAATGCCGCATACGTATTCACATTCGCTTCAAGTCTGAATGCGATCAGTTCATCAAGATCGGTATCAGGTGCGGCCTTAACACTCACCGCACAATCCTGATCCTTAACAAGGTAATCAACACTTACATTGAGAAGATCGCTGATCTCGATTAGGTTACTGATATCAGGATAAACCTGCCCCGACTCCCACTTAGCGACCGCCTGTCTTGAGACGCCGAGCCTGTCCGCGAGAGCCTCCTGAGTAAAGCCTTTATTCTTACGCAGCACCTGCAGTTTTTCTGAGAAAATCATTTTCGCTCACCTCCAAGGACAGCCTATAAAAGAAAGCATATGCATACCACCACTCTGCAGTTGCATTATCGCAACCTGCAGGTTACATCTCTATCCCTTCTCGAAGAACACTATGTCCATCTTCTCATTTATCTTCTGCATCTTACCGACTCTGTGGTAACCCATTTTCTTATAAAGACGGATGTTGCCTTCCTCCTGGAGGATCGTGTCGAGACTCCAGTAATCCGAGCCGTGAATCCGTTCCGCTTCCTTCATCGCGAGCTTGGCATAACCCCGGCCTCTGTACTTCTTCATTATCCACAGTGGTGAGATTCGTTTACGCGATCCGTCTTTCCTGTCTATCACGCGGATGACACCCACGTCTTCGCCTTCCGCTTCTATGAAGTAGTAGACCGAGCCCGGCATATCAAACCTCGCCGCCACTTTCTCCACACTCTCCGCCGCAGGATTCGTATCGTAGTCTTTATACTTCTCCAGAAGCTCTCGAAAAGCCTCCGCCTGCATCTTCCAGATCTTATCGATATCTTCGCGTAAAGCCTTACGTAATACCAATGCGTTGTTTTGTGTATTCATAAACGTCTCAGTCGAGGGATCTTATGTCCATGAGGGCGCAGCGGTTACCTGTGAGTGCGACATAGACTTCCGTCTCCTTCGGGACAGGAGTTACGCACTTGATATCGACGCCGGCATTCTCAGTCGTGAGTGTGATCGCATTTCTTCTTCTCTTGAACGTGACCTCGCACTCATAACCTTTCTGATTGTACTGTTTCCATGCATCCCAGCCGATAAAGTCATCCTTACGTTTAACGGAAAGATCGTTTGTGCTGTGTCCTGAAGACGAATTCGTGACATCATCGCCGTCGAGTCTTATGCAAGCATATTCGTTATAGTTCCTGCCGTCCGGCTTACCGTCGTCAGAAGTATAAAGAAGAATGTACGGACAACAGGATACCTGTTCCGAAGCAGGCAATGTCTTCGTGTGGAACAACAATCTCATGCCGTCGTTGACCTGGATGCCCTCTGTCGTAACAGAACGGTACTCGTCTATCTGAACATTGGGGATATCACCGTCAGCAAGATTGATGATCTCGACCTCTCTGCTTATTCTCGGGATATAATTCTCATCGATGGTCTCTCCTGTCTCATCGACTTTGATATTGGTAACAAGACAGTGCTCACCCGCAAGACCGACATAGACGGAACGCGCAGACTCAAGAAGTGCGATCGTCGACTCGATAACCTTATCGGGACACGTGATCTTTATCTTAACGTGATCTTTAAACCTTACCGCCTCAACCTCGTAGTGAACGGGCTTCTCAAGATCGACCTTTGCACCCTCGACAGGTGTGATCTCAGTATTCATGTTACGCGCTCTGGTGCTTATCGTGTTACCGTCAACCCAGATCTCTCCGAACTCGAAGTAATGGAGATTTCTTATCTTGCGCTCATCAGTATGTACGGCTCCGTCAAATGAATCGAAGACGATAAGAGAAGGCAGTGAATTCCTGGCAACGGCACCCTCTTCCGGGACACTTGTGAAAGACAGTTTTGTTATCTCGGGCGAGAGCTTTATTCCGTCACTTACAGTCTCCTTATACTCGCCGAACTTCATCTCGTGGATCTCCTTGAGATCGTAAGATACTGTCTCGACTTCGATGACCGTGTCACCTTCGCTCTCACGCATCTTGTAATCGGTATCCTCATCGATCATCTCAACCATGATCGCTGCGAACTTCGGATCAAACAGTTTCTGCGAACCGCTTATGAATTTCTCTCTTACCTTACCCTGCGGGTATGGTCCCCTGTGCTTCTTGTGCGACGTCATGGCGTCGTATACATCCGCCACCTTAACGATGCGCGCATACAAAGGAATATGGTCACCCATGAGTCCGTCAGGATAACCCGTGCCGTCATAGTTCTCATGGTGATACTTGGTTGACTCAGTAAGATAAGGATAGTCCGTAATGGTCGCCATCATCTGGGCTCCGTACTCTGCATGCTGACGGAAGACCGCCTTGTCGGATTCCGAAGCCTCGGCTCCGCCCTTGCGGATTATGCTGTCTGGAACGGATATCTTGCCTACGTCGTGAAGCAGCGCGGCATAGTGGACCTCTCTGCATGCGTTCTCATCAAGACCCGCCCTCTCGGCTATTATGCGCGCGTATTTCGCTACTCTTACGGAGTGACCTCTGGTGTACTCGTCTCTTGCGTCAACGGCACTTGCTATCGCTGTGGCAGCCTCATCAAAGCCGTGCATGATCCTGTTACGCTCTGCCTCGACTGCATCTAACTCCTGCCTCTTCTCCTTATCGACCTGATCGTTCATGTCCTTTATCGCGAAGACATAGATGATGCTCGCGGAGATGCCGACTGCGATGTTGATCAGCGACAGTCCGTAGGAATAAAACTGGATGACAGAAGCGATGATGGGCACCGCAACGAACAAAGCCATCGAGATGCGAAGACCCTTCTTGAGACGCTTGCCGTAATTGACGAGGAACGAAGTCTGAAGAGCTATGATGACAAACGGGACAACATAGGATACCGCGAACCCGGGACCTCTGTGGTACTGATTGAGTTCATCGAAGTAATAGTAGAATCCGTTAAACTGCGATAAGGAGATAAGAAGCATTCCAACAAGAACAAGCACATTAGACACTCTTATTCTCATAGGAACGGTCTTAAGACCCATCTCGGTTAAGGCGAGATCCTGTATGTAAAGATTGACCGCATGAAGGAACAGTATCGTCAGAAGGAAGACATTGAAGTTAGAGAACTTCATCATCCAAAGCCCGTGACCTGTCAGGTTGCCGATGTAGATGTAAGACAGTCTGTCGAAGAACACAAGAAGGCTCGCGCTTAATTCGATGTAGATAAGAGAGCCCTTACGTCTTCTCGGCAGCGTCTTCGTGATGCCTGCAAGGATCGCAAGCATAAGACAGATTGCCGAGAAGCAAAGCATTACGTATGTCTGATATGTCCTTATAAACTCAAGCATTGTATCAGTCCCTCGGCTTTAACATCATTTCTTCAGGAAGGTTGCTCATGATGACCTTCTCAAGCAGCTCGTGTGCGATAGGCTTAACGAGACATCCGTTGAAGCCCTTCGACTTGAAGTAGTCCTCGCCGCCCTCGGAAGAGTTTGTGATCATTGCATATACCGGCAGGTCAGGATGAGTCTGACGGATTATCTCAAGCGTCTGTTCACCGCTAAGGCCCGGCATCTGCTGGTCAAGGAAGACCATGTGGTAACTTCCGGTCTTAAGCTTATCTATGGCATCCTCGCCGCTCTTGGAGCCCGTGACGAAGATCTTCGTAGGCTTAAGAAGTTCCTTAATGATACGCATGTCTGCAGCGACGTCCTCAACTACGAGGATATTCGCATCCGGTGCGATGAAGTTAGGAACGTACTCTGACTCATAATCCTCTCCCGTGTTCTCTTCGAACTTTCCTATCTCGGCCCCATCGACCACCTTCTGTGTAACGGTAAGAGTGAACTCCGTTCCTTCACCGAATACGGAATCACACTCAAGCTTGCCGTCCATGAGCATCGCATACTGGTAGGAAATATCGAGACCTAAGCCGCTTCCCTTGATTGCAGCCGTATTCTCCTCATCAAAGTGCTCGAAAGAGTTAAATATCTTCTTTACATCCTCTTCCTTGATACCGACACCGGTATCCTTAACGCACATCCTTAAGGTGACGCTCGCATCGTTCTTGCTAAGCACACGGATGATGAGCTTAACGCCGCCGTCCTCGGTAAAGTCAACGGCATTGATGAGAAGATTGTTTATCGTCTGCTCGATCTTATTACCGTCACCGTAAAGCTTAACAGGCAGCGTCGGATCGATATCAACCTCGAAGAACAACCTCTTGTCTTCGGCTCTCACTCTTGTCATGGCGATGGTCTGTCTAAGAAGTTCTTCTGGATAGTATTCAAATTCATTAAGACCTAATTGTCCCGTCTCGATCCTTGAGATATCGAGAAGGTCATTTACGAGTGCAAGCAGCGATTCGGATGCATACTTGATGTCTCTTGCATGTTTCTTAACATTGGTTGCGTACTGCTTGGGATTATCCTCGGACAACTGCTCCCTTAAGATCATCTCATCCATGCCGACTATCGTGTTGATAGGAGTTCTTATCTCATGGCTCATGTTGGCAAGGAAGCCGGACTTCGCGGCATTTGCTTTCTGCGCTTCGTCACGTGCTGCCTGAAGTTCGATGTACTGCTTTCTTACGACGGTACTCGTCATGACTCGCCATACGATGATGCCTGCAGTTGCAATTATCAGGACTGCGATGAGTATCCTTACCGACCATAGTTCAAAGAACTCGGGTGTCTTCGTGATGTTATAAGTCGTATCCGTTAAGACGGCACCGGTACTGTTATCAAGTATCTGTATGTGAAGCACATAATCGCCGTATGAAAGATCCGTATATTCCAAAGAGGAAAGCCTGCTTTGTGATGTCGTGATACCCTGGTCACGTGTTCCTTCAAGGTATACGCGGACATTAGGATTCGACAGCGTATAGTCCAGTACCGAGGGCATGATCTGAAGTCGTCCCTCACCTGCCGGTACCACATATGTTCCATCCTGATTGGGAAGCACGGGTTCATCGTTCCAGAGGATTCCTCTTACGCCCGTAAGTATCTGTGTGTCGCCCGTGTAGTAGTTATCGATGTTTACTCTCGATACACCGGACTGTCCTGCGATATAGAGGTTGCCCTCTTCATCAAGACAGCTGTGGCAATGGGATACGGGAACGCTCGTAAGTCCGTTAAAGACATCGTAGAGTCTGTAGTCGTCGATCGAATCATTGATCACCTCATCGGCATTGACTACGTAGACGCCCTGCGAAGACAGAACCCACAGATTGTTGTTGCTGTCAGGCATGATCTCGAAGTTGTTGTTATAAGGGAAGGTCGATACGTTGGTAATGACACCGTTCCTCATATACTCTATCGAGTTCGAAGTAACGATCCAGTAAAGACCTCTTTCCTCATCCTTCTTGATCCTCATGATAACTTCGCTCGTAAGGCCGTCGATCGCACCTAACTGCGTAGCACCTTCTTCATCGATGATGTACATGCCGCCGCCGTCAGAGCCTGCGAGGATCGTTCCGTCGTCACCCTCACTTACCGTCAGGATAGTAGTGTTATCGATGCCGTCTGCCTCGCCGTAAACTCTTACGACCTGCATGTCACTGATGACGGCTATTCCGTCATTTGTGGCTACCAGGATATCTCCGTCCGCTGTCTCGGACGTGCATCTTACCTGATTATCGGGAAGACCGTTATCAGTCGTAAAATCAACTATCTGACCTCCGTCCGTATAGCAGACAAGACCCATGTTCTCGTTAAATGTCGAGAACCAGATATTACCTTCGCTGTCGCGTTCAATATCACGGATCCTTACTCCTTCAAGATAGGATGTCATGACATTGCTGATCTCAACATCGCTGCTGTTAATAACATGAAGACCGTTATCAGTTCCTACGTATAGATCACCGTCATCAAGACATGTCGCATTAACTACCTGATCCTCGATGCCTGCAACGTACGTATAGTTCAGGAAGTTGTTGGATGTTATCTTCATGACTCCGTATCTTGAAGATGCAAACCACATATTGCCCTGGTAGTCTGATGTGATCATCTCGAACGCATCATTTACGGGGATATTCTCGAGCGCGACGAATTCGTTATTCTCATCGACGAAGCCCGCTACGCTTCCCGAAGCAAGCCACAGACGGCCGCATCCGTAGTACATGCAGCTTATGTCTTCGATTCCCTCGAGGTCCATCCTCTCAAGACTCGAAGCCGTATCACCGAATCTTCCGTGATATACGGAGTTAAAAACAGTACCGTAGTAGAGTTCTCCTGCGTTCTCGGGATCTGCGATTATGCAGTTGATCTTGGCAATGCCGATCGCACCGCTCTCATAGTAATCCGTAAGACCGCCCTCGGTAACACGGAAGACAGCGCCGCTCTTCGTTACGCCGTAAACATCACCGGCCGTATCGGAAACAAGATTGATTATTCTCTCATGATTAACGCGGTCGTCGTCGATCGGATATACATTCATGTCCGCACCAATCCAGACGATGCCCGAAGTCGTTCCGATATAGACCGTTCCGTTATTATCCTGGGCAAAACATCTTATTGACGAAGACGGCAGACCGTCAGCTCCCGTATAGTGCCTGCTTGCAGATCCGTCTATCACTACGACACCGTTATCGTTCGTTGCGACCCAGATCCTTCCCGACCTGTCCTCGAAGATCGCTCTTCCGCTCGTCAATCCCTCGACAGAAGTGATCCTCTCGAACTCGTTGCCGTCGAATCTCATGATTCCGCTGTAGCCGCCGATCCAGACATATCCGTTCCTTGCAGCAAGAACACAGTTTGCCTCCGAAGTCGGAAGACCGTTAGTCGCATCGTAAAGATGTGCAGAGTAACCTACTCCCGGAAGCTGTCCCGTTACTGCATATCCGCCGCCCGTCATGTCGTAGCCGCCGGCATTTCCCGATCTTGCGAAAGACACCGTCGACATGCCTGCAAGACACAGGGCAAGGAGGATCAATGTGATGCATGCTTTAAGACCGAACCGCTTCATCATTCCTCCTTATACTTATTCATGATCTTAACTGCTTCATCGATGGACTCGATGAAGACCTCAACACACTTGGGATCGAACTGGGTACCCGCGCCCTCCTGAATGATGGAAAGCGCCTTCTCGAGAGGGAATGCGGGCTTATAGACACGGGGAGATACCAGCGCATCGAATACGTCCGCAACCGCCATGACTCGTGCCGAGAGAGGGATAACTTCGCCGTGAAGGCCTTCGGGATAACCCCTGCCGTCCCAGCGCTCGTGATGGTAACCTGCCATGTTACGGGCTTCCTTAAGATATGTATCACCCTCGACCTTGCTGATCGCACTCTCGATCATCTTGCGGCCTTCGGTAGTATGCGTCTTCATTATCGCGAACTCTTCATCAGTAAGCTTTCCGGGCTTGTTAAGAACCGTATCGGAGATGGCAACCTTACCTACGTCGTGCAATGGCGCACTCATCTCAACGTCGCGGATATACCTGTCAGTAAGCTTCTCCGTGTAGTAGCCGTTGCGTCTTAACCCCTCAAGGATGATCCTTACATAAGCCGACGTCTTCTGAACATGCGCACCGGTATCGGAGTCACGGGACTCAACCATGTCCGCCATCGTGATGATGAGACCTGTCTGCATCTTCGAGATCTCTTCCGACTTATTCCTGATATCCGTCGTCTGCGCAACAGTGTCGCTCGTCAGCTTGCAGATGGCCTTGTACAGAAGCTCGAGTTCATCGCCGGTGTGTATGTCGAGGCTCTCGATCTTCTTAAGCTTCTCACTATAGTTCTCGTCATCCATGAACGCGACTTCATCGGCATACTTCGTCATGGCCGCGATCGGCATCAGGATACGGAAACGCGCGATCCAGACACCCATGATGACTATGAGCAGGAAGAACCCTGCGAAAAGCAAAATAACACGCACGATAAAGTCTCTCGTGTTCTCACTTATGATGGAGCACTTGATATTCGAGACTACGTAGCAGACAAGGTTACCGTTCTTATCAAACAGAGGATGATAGTGCATGAGATACTCGCCGTAATTATCGTGTACCTCAAGCGTCGGCACCTCTTCGCCTGCAAGAAGCTGGTCTTTGTAGTTGATGAACTCTTCCTCATAATCTATGAGAGAACCCGGACGGACACCCGGAACGAAGGTTCCGTCAGGCAGCGTGGCATCAAGGTCGAATACGACCCGGCAGCCGCTCGCTTCAGGTCTGTAGGCATACAGGAACTGGATGTCTTCCGAGCTGTTCATGATCGCATAGAGGTTCTCTCTTGTCTCCGAATAGCCGTCAGCCTCATATCCGTATCTTACATAATCGTCGACTCTCTCGGGATCGATCTCATTAGCTGCGATATATGCGATCTGTGCCGCATTGGCAGCGATCTGCTCCCTTGTCTTATCGCGGTAGTTAAACAATGCGAAGCTTGTGATGATGACAGCCATCAAAGATCCGGACAGGACAACAAGAAGTATCGTTCTACCGCCGATGGAAAGTCTGCCCTTTATGTTATCGAGTATGTTTCTCTGATCTGAATAACTGATCCTTCTGTGCTTCCAGCCTGAGACTGTTAATGTCTTCTTAAAGTTCTCGGGAAGCACCTGCATTATGGTCAAAGCGATGATGACCGTAATGGTCTTATCGATGATATCCGTCAGGAACGTTGCGGCAACATGGCATCCGAACACGCCCATTCCGAAGGTGTTTGCAAACCAGTTCATTATGCCGACTATCATCGGGGCATCTGACGGTTCGCCGTAGAGGAACCATGTGATAAGAGATCCGATGCCGCCGCCGATAAGCGAGATTACCAGGATATAGAGGATCTTGCCTCTTATCGTCTTTACCTTCTTGCTCTCGAAGAAGACGCTCGTTACCATTGCAATGAGAACACTTAATGATGCGTAGAAGATGGACTCACCGTCTACGGCGAAGTTAATGAGGTTCGTACAAAGCGCCGTTATGACGCCCGGAATGATACCGCCTAATACGGTAACAATGATGGAACCGACATTATCGATGTAGAAAGGAAGGTTTGTCTGCTTAACAAGCGTGGAGAGAACGAAGTTCAGCAAAGTACCGCATACGATCATTATCAAGACGCGCGGGCGCAGAAGGCCCCTGTCTTTTGTGGTAGTCTTGACGGTTTTCTTGTCAGTCTTACGGTCTTCCACTGCTTACTCCCCCGACAGACTACATTATATAATTATTTTTTTATATTTTGGGGAGAATTATCACTTATTAACAGTTTGTTTGCATGACCATCCTTCACAGTATCCGCAGTTGCTGCAGCCGTTACACAGGATCTTGAACGCGCACTCATCGCATTTCGCGGCGTAATGGGGCACATAGAGCTTATCCTGCGGTATCGGGTTGCCCTCTTTGTCCTTAAGGATGAACTTCATGGGCTTGCCCTGATATGTCATGCCGGAGTGGACCGCCTGGGTGTTCTGGAGCTGCTTGCTCCTGATCCTGTACTGTTCGCCGTCCTTGATGAAAACGGTTCCTGTCTCCATGAAGCAGAAAGTGATGTCGCGCGAGACGCATTCTTCGCGCAGAGCCTTTACCCAGTCGAAGTTACAGGGTCTGTTGCCGCCGTAGTTCTCGCCGCCGCAGGCAACCTGCTCGATCTGGCCGCTTTCAAGGTATTTGCCGACATCCAAAGGTCCGAGCAAAGGTGCGCAGTGAAGGCCCTTGTGCTTGAACGGAAGATCGAGAAGTATCGGGATCCTCTCATCCGCCCTGCTCTGGTTCTCACATGTTACGTTCAGGAATATGTTCTCCCAGCCGTCTCCCCAGTCTTCGGGAAGGCACTCGCGTACTCTCTCGGGCCTTTTGGTCAGGAGTAAGAATGCGACGTCACTTCTTTGACGCATCATGTCCCACGCCTCGGGACGCCACTCATCAGCTTCCTTAAGGAAGAAGTCCGATGTCATGCAGACGCTTATCATCTCGCCGCTTTGTATCTTGTAGTTACCGCTTCTGTCCTTGGACAAAGGGTACTTAAAGCCGGTCTTCGTCTTATAGACGTTAGAACCGTCCTTGCCTCTCATCTTGTCGATATAGTAAACATAGCAGTGCTGACAGCCTTCGCTGCACTTGATGCATCCGTGCCACGGGTTCCAGTTACTGTGCATAGATTCCCTCCGGGTAAATTCTTCTTTGAATATTCTATTATCTTCCGGGAGGGATTACACCGCGTAAATACGGCATATTTGGGTTATTATCTCAGCCTTTGCGGTTCATCTTCGCCATCGATGCAAGCGTCCTTATGTTAACGGGGCACACCGTCTCACAGGAAAGCGACTTGGAACACCCCTTCGCGAAATGCTCCTCATACATCTTCCTGATTTCTTCCTTATTGCCGGAAGACCTCGATGCGATGAGAAAACTGTCGTTTGCAAACAGGGCTCCGAAGAAGTTCTCGCCCTTAACGTAGTTCGGACACACCTCAAGGCACAAGCCGCATTTAAGACACCTTCCGATGCTGTACTCGAGGTCGTGGTCCTTCTCTTTGCCGTTGTTATATTCACCGATGTAGGTGTTGGCTTTCTTAAGGTTCTCCTGTATGATACCGCGGTCAACGAGAAGGTCGGTTATGACCATGAATTTCTTTAACCGCTCAAGCGTGATGACATCTCCTTTTAAGTCCTTCACGAATGTCTCACAGGCTAGGCGCGGG
>JAGDCV010000005.1 GCA_017958365.1 Clostridiales bacterium | reverse complement strand
TATGTTTACGGTCAGATGATCGGCGGTAAGGATGCAAAGAACTTCGGTCAGGGCAAGAACTCCTGGCTCACAGGTACAGCTGCATGGAACATGGTTGCCATCTCCCAGTACATCCTCGGCGTTAAGCCTGAGTTCGACGGCTTGAGAGTAGATCCTTCCATCCCTGCTGCATGGGACGGCTTCACGGCAACACGTCAGTTCAGAGGTGACACATACGAGATCACGATCAAGAATCCCGATCACGTCAACAAGGGTGTTAAGAGCCTCACAGTTGACGGACAGGCTGTTGACGGATGCATCGTTCCTGTTGCCGGCGACGGTGCTACACACAAGGTTGAGGTTGTTCTCGGCTAAGTCCTGTAATAGTTAAAAAACATTACCGGCAAGACCCCGTCAACCCTTTCGGAAGACGGGGTCTGCTGATATAATGGAAGAAGTATTTTCCAACATTTTTTGGAGGTTTCCCATGGCAAACAACACTATCCTGAATGGCGTAAAAGCAAGAGACAAGCAGGTTTCTGCCAAGTCACTCATCGAAGAGAAATTTAAAGGTCTCGTTACGGGTTCCATAAGTGCCCAGTACATAGGCTTCACGAAGGATCCTGTTGTTGCAGGAGTAGCGGGCTTAGGATTCGATTCACCTGTTATCACGGTCATCCTCCAGATAAGCGAGATCAATGATGTTTTAAGTAAGATTTTCGCGGAAGGCAAGAGCGTATTGTTCACGGCTGACGGCGATCTTTATAAGGAAGGTGCAAGTGCTCCCGAGGCATTAAGTGCAGAGCAGAAGGCAGCGGTCAAGGCTGTTATCGACGGTTCTGCCAAGTGGGGCGGCGAGCTCGATGAGAAGGGTGAGCTTGTCTTCGATCCCTCTACTCCGGTTCCGGGACCTCACTACTACACCAACATGCTCATCGGAAACAGGATCGGTTTTGACAGGCCTTTGCAGAGCACGCCGAAGAGTGCCGTTGATGCTTTGGGCGGCGGATGCTTCAGAGCTCATGCCGACACGCAGGTTCTCGCTACGAAGTGGGACTATCTTCCCGAGGAGAACGGATTCCCCGCTAACAGACAGTTCTACCTTACGGAGAACGGCAAGCAGATCTTCTGGTCAGGAACGGCTAAGGCCTGCGGCTTGAAGAAGGTCACGACCACGCATGCACAGAACAGAACGACCATTGCTTACGAGCTTAAGGATGGTCTTAAGGTAACAAGAACGATCTTCATCCTGCCCGGGCAGGACAACATGCCTCTTGCTGCAGAAGCACAGATGATCAAGATCGAGAACACGGGTGACAAGGACAGAGACCTCCGTATCGTTTACACGGGCATGTTCGGAACACACGAGGTACATGCTTTAAGAGAGGACGTTATCTTCTCGACGGTAGTAGCACAGTCCGAGGTGTTCTACGATGAGAACGAGCAGATCAAGGCTTTCTGCTTCGACCCGAACCCGAAGTGGACCAAGGGCAACATCCGCTGGAATGTACTCCTCGTTCACGAGGACGGCAAGGTTAAGTTCCCGAGCCAGTATTCCGCACGTTATGCTGACTTCGTAGGAAGCGGCACTCTTGCAAAGCCTGAGTTCATCTCCTTCCTCTCCGACAGACAGTCTCGAAAAGGACCCGGCTTCTTCGCTCTTGCAACGGAGTTCACGGTAAAGGCCGGAGGAAGCGTAAGAGCAGATAACTTCACATGTCTTACATCCGACGTTCTTAACGATGCATATGAAGAGGATGAGACGGCTAAGAAGGAGATCGCAGCACTCATCGATTACTACAGCAATGAGAATGCACTTCCCGAAGCTTACGAGAAGGTTGTTAACTTCACTCATGACTACAGCAAGTACATGAAGATCTCACATGAGGATAAGAACTTCGAGTCCTATGTTAACAACAACCTTCCTTTCCAGGTCTTCTACCAGACATTCGTATCGAGGTCTTTGGACTGGACGCAGAAGGGTTACCGTGAGATCGGTTTCAGAGAGATACAGGATATCTTCGCTTCCATGTACTACTTCGCAGGCATGGGACAGCAGGAGTTCGTTAAGAAGCTCCTGCGTGAGTGGACGAGCAACGTTTTCGAAGACGGTTACACAAACCACAACTTCTACTGGTACGGCAAGGAGCCCGGTCAGTGGTCCGACGACGGACTGTGGCTTTTGCAGGCTCTCGACAGATATGTAAGCCTTACGGGTGACTACGATTTCCTTAAGGAAGAGCTTGTAATCGCAGAGACTTACGACACTCCTGAGGAGGCCATGAAGGCAGTCAAGGAGGGAAGAGGAAACAGAAGAACCATCCTCGAGACCATCAAGGCCATCATCACATACAGTGCCAAGATCTCCGTCGGTTCACACGGCATTCCTCTCATCGACAAGGCTGACTGGAATGACTGTCTGAGAGTGGACCCCGACTTCCTTCCCGGCAAGGACAAGATCAAGGCATATAAGGAGCAGCTCGCAGCAAAGGGCAAAGCCTTCGGTGAGGTTCCTTACGAGTCAGAGTACTCCGAGTCTGTAATGAACGGATTCCTTTTGAAGGTTGCGATCGATGCAGCTAAGGGAATGTTCGAGAAGACAGGCGATGCGGCTTATGCTTCAGAACTTGAGGCACTCTCTTCCAAGGTCAAGGAAGACTTGAGGTCAAATGCATGGAAGAATGACTTCTTCGCAAGAGTATTGTTCAACAGAAAGGACAAGCCCGAGCTCGATTACTTAGGAGCTGCTGGCGATAATCTCCAGGTCGAGGATGCACCCGGATCTTACTTCCTCAACGCATTCTCATGGTCCATCCTTGCAGGATGCGCTGACGAGACACAGATCGCCACGATGCTTGATTCCATGGACAAGTATCTTAAGTCACCTTACGGCTTCAGACTCTGCTCGACGGTTGATTACTCCAAGATCGCACCTAAGATCGACGTTGCATTGTACTATCCCGGTGACCGTGAGAACGGCGGTGTATTCAAGCATGCTAACATGATGGCTGCAGCTGCAATGCTCAAGGCCGCTAAGCAGGTAAGTGACGTAGAGCTTGCAGGAAGACTTGCAAAGACTGCCTACTGGGTAATCGACTGCATCCTTCCTTACAGAACTTTGAAGCATCCGTTCGATTCATGCGGCAACCCCAGGTGGTGTACACAGTACAACAACTCTGACTCAGGTGAGAACATCGGACCTACGCTCTCCGGTACATCGACATGGCTCCTGCTTTGCCTGTTCTCATGCTTCGGTGTTGAGTTCACATCAGATGCTCTCATCGTTGAGCCGCTGCTTCGTGAAGATGACACAAGTCTCGATGTTACGGTCAACAGCGGACTTGCGGTCTATGAGATCAGCATAACCAAGCCTCAGGGCTTCAGAAGAACTAACGAAGGAGTTAAGGTGTTCTGTGACGACAAGGAACTTCCCGACACAAGAGTTCCCATCTTTACGGACAACGGTACGCATAAGGTAAAGGTAGTATTCTGATGAGACTTCGTAAACTCATATCGTTTATCCTTACTGTGTCGCTGACAGCATCGCTGTCAGCGGCGCTTTTTGATATTACGCCGCAAACTTGTGAGCCGGTCGTAATGGCTGCAACGAATGCTCCGTTCAACGATGACTGGCTTCATACATCGGGCGGAAAGATAGTTGATTCACAGGGAAGGGAAGTAAGACTTACCGGCATCAACTGGTTCGGATATAACACCGGAACCAATATCTTTGACGGATGCTGGTCCATCAACATGGCATCAGGTCTTAAGGCTATCGCGGATCACGGCTTTAATCTTCTGAGGATCCCGATCTCATCCGAGCTCATACTTGCATGGAAGAGCGGACAGTATCCGCAGGCGAACTTCAACGCCTCCACCAATCCCGAGCTTGTCGGCATGAACAGCCTCCAGATCCTGGACTACGCCGTAGCGAAATGCAGGGACTACGGCATCAAGGTCATGTTCGACCTGCATAGCTTGGACAGCAACGGCGGCGGTCACATGTACGGATACTGGTATAACAATACGTATTCCGAGGACAGGTGGATCGAGTCACTTACATGGATCACACAGCACTATAACGGCAACGATACAGTTATCGCGATCGATCTTAAGAATGAGCCTCACGAGAATGCAACGTGGGACGGAAGCGATTCCCAGAACAACTGGAGGCGCGCTGCAACGAGGGCGGGAAATGCCGTTCTTAACATTAATCCCAACCTTCTTATCGTCATCGAGGGCATCGAGAGATATAACGGCCAGTCTGCTTTCTGGGGTGCCAATCTGATGGGAGTTAGAAACTACCCCGTCGACTTCGGAAGTGCGGACAGGAACGATCAGATCGTTTACTCTCCTCACGACTACGGTCCTGCCGTTTACCAGCAGCCGTGGTTCCACGGAGGGAACTTCTCATTCAACACTCTTTATAACGATTACTGGCACAATATGTGGCTTTATATCAAGGAGGAAAACATCGCCCCCATCCTTATCGGAGAGTGGGGAGGACTTCTTGACGGAGGCGCCAACCAGCAGTGGATGACGCTTGAGGCGCAGCTCATCAACCGTTACGGATTAAGCTACACATTCTGGTGCTTTAATGCGAACTCGGGTGACACGGGCGGACTCGTCGGCTACGATTTCCAGACATGGGATGAAGCCAAGTATGCCATCGTAAGGCCTACGCTCTGGCAGACATCGGACGGAAGATTCATCGGCCTCGACCATCAGGTCGCACTGGGCTCGAACGGCGTTACCGTGACGGGCGGAGCTTCAACAGCAGCTGCATCCACATCACCCCAGACGAACACCAATGCGGTCACGGTTACCGAGCAGGACAGACAGTATGCGATGGACTTCATCGAGCGTCTTTACGTTAACATGCTCGGCAGAAGCTCAGATCCTACGGGTAAGAACTACTGGTATCAGAGACTCGTTAACAACACGGTTGACGGCATGACATTAGCTGACGGATTCTACTTCAGTAATGAGTTTACGGCCATGAGCGCGAACATGAGCAACGAGCAGTTTGTCCGCCGCATGTATGTCACGATCTTAGGCCGCGATCCTGACGGTGTCGGGCTTCCCTATTGGACACAAAGACTTGATTCAGGTGCGATGACGCGTGAGCAGGTTTACAGAGGCTTTTTGGGATCACAGGAATGGATCGGCAGATGTAATGCCAATGTGCTTCTAAGGCCATGACAGGAATATAAGGGAGATAAGAATCATTATGCACAAAGCTCGAAAAGCAGTCATCATCACATCCGCGGTCCTTCTTGCGGCTTCGGTGATAGTTTTCGCTACGGCATCTGTACTAAGCGGCCGCGGGAACGCAGGGCATCACGTCGTGATGCAGGAGGGGATCGAGCTTACAGAAGGAGAGCGGATCGAGTTCTCTCCTGCTGAGAGTGATCTTCTTACCGCCGCGGGCTTCGGGCATTACTTTAAGATCAACACAGGTGAGGAAAGAAGTGACTATATACTGATACCTGTAGTCGGATATAAACCGCATCAGGTGTCATCTTCCGACAGTTCGGAACAGGATAATTTCAATGTAACGGCCGTTGTTATCCCGACGACGGATCAGATGCGTCATGATCTGGCCGATAATCTGAGATCGTCCGCAGAGAGCCTTTACGCATCCATTCTCGAGGATTACGACGAATATGTAGCATACGGATATACCGAGGAACAGATGCAGAAGATCATCAGCGGTCTTGAGTACAGGATGTCCGATGAAGGACAGCAGGATATACTGAACAACACGACAGCGTATTCGCTTCAGGTCGCAGATACATCCGTCTATTTCAGTGCAAAGATCATATCTGCGGCTGCCGGGATAGTATTCCTTATCGTACTTATCTATGCGGTCCTCGGGATCAGGATCAAAGGAAAGCATCTGGTTATCGGAACGGTTGCTGTCATCATAACTGTTGTTGCGGCAACCGCTTTTATCTTCCGTAAGGATATCTCCACCATGATGTCATTAAGAGAATTCTGTCCGGGTCTTTATATGGCGCGTATCGATAACGACTATAAGCTGGACAATATGCTCGAATACGAGATCAACTCCGAGGCTACTATGCTTAATGCGATATCGCAGGAGCTCTTCTTCGGTGTGCCTCTGTCTGTGGATCTGGAAGGATTCGGATGCAGTGCATTCAGTGCCGAGACTCCCGAAGGAACTCATATCATGGGAAGAAATTTCGATCTGGGTGATACAGACGGAACCATTATCTATACCGCTCCGGAAAACGGGTACAGATCGATCGGAATCTGCGACATGAGCGTGCTTAATCTTGCAGGCGAATACAGGATGGCAGATGTTGTCTCCCCCATGGGCCGCGTTATGAGCAGAGCATTTCCTTTGATTACCTTCGACGGTATGAATGAAGCGGGACTCGGTATCTCCATATTGAGCCTCGATTATCATCCTTCGCATCCTCAGACAGATAAGCACGATGTCTATATCCTTGTCGCGATAAGAGCGATACTTGATACCTGTGCGACAGTGGATGAAGCAATGGCGTTCCTTGAGGCCAATGACATTCACTCCATGGCAGTCTATAACTATCACCTGTTCATAACTGACAGGAGCGGAAACTCCGCCGTTGCAGAGTGGGTAGATAATGAGATGTACATAATAGATACGGAGTACGTCACAAACTTCTATCTTGCTGATCCTGACGATCCGCGCGACTGCGACAGATATGACACTCTTGAAGAGACGATCACTTCTTGTGGTGATGTCATGACAATCGAGGAGGCGATGGAACTTCTTGATGACGTTCAGCAGGAGGGATTCACACAGTGGTCCTGCGTATATGATCTTGATAACTTCACGGTATATGTCGTCTCTGAAACGGATTACGATAATGTTCACGTGGTAACACCTGAAAGTTTCGATAACTAAAGGTATAATCTATAGGAATTCCCTTGTGAATAACCCGGAGGAATGAGATGCCTTATTCAAGTATTTTTCTGTCGCAGATAGTCGAGCACTTCGAGCTTGAGGTCGTCTATGACTCAGGCGATATAAACGAGCGCCGCATCACGGTTGCCGACGTTACGCGTCCCGGACTGCAGCTTGCAGGTTACTACGATCACTTCGGTCCCGACCGTCTGCAGATCGTGGGCAACATGGAGTATGCATTCCTTGATAACCTTACTTCGGAGGACAGGAAGAAGTCTGTTCTTACCCTGTTCGAGAAGCAGATCCCGGCACTCATCATCACGCGTAACCACAAGGTGCAGCCTGAGATACTTGAGGCCGCCGAGGAAACAAAGACGCCGATCTTGAGAACGGGTGATGCGACGAGTGAGCTGTCGAGTGAGCTTGTTAAGTTCCTTAAGATGGAGCTTGCTCCGAGAGTGTCGATGCACGGCGTTCTCGTTGAGGTTAACGGTGAAGGTATCCTTATCTTAGGCGAGAGCGGCGTAGGTAAGTCGGAGACTGCGCTTGAGATAGTTAAGAGAGGCCACAGACTTATCGCTGATGACCAGGTCGAGATAAGAAAAGTATCGGAGACGACTCTTGTAGGCAAGGCTCCCGATGTCATCAAGCATCTTATCGAGATCCGCGGCATCGGTATCATGGATGTTAAGGAGCTCTACGGTGTATCGTCTGTCAAGCCGACTGAGTCCGTCGACTTCGTCATCAATCTCGAGATGTGGGATGAGAACAAGACCTACGACAGAATGGGTCTTAATGAGGAGACAACGGAGATACTCGGTATCAAGGTTCCTTCCATCACGATCCCCGTCGGTCCCGGACGTAACCTTGCGATCATCGTCGAGGCTGCTGCCATCAACTACAGAGTCAAGAAGATGGGCTTTAATGCCGCTCAGGACCTGGTATCCAGAGTTTTCCCGGGAGGTAATCTGACTTAAGATGCCCATAGGAAATATCATTCAAAGAGACGTTATCTTAAAGCCTCTCACCACAATGAAGACCGGAGGTGCTGCGGCATTCTTCGCAGAGCCCTCAAGTGAGGAAGAGATAATCGGGTTGATTAACTTCGCGAAGGAAAACTCTCTTCCGTACTTCGTGCTCGGTAACGGTTCCAATGTCATCGCGGATGACGACGGTTACGACGGACTCGTCATAAGGCTCGGGAATAAGATGGGTGAGATCTGCGTTCAAGATGATGCGCAGGACCCTGAGTATAAGTTCATCACCGCGCAGGCGGGATGCCTTCTGTCGAAGTTCGGAAACACGGCTGCGGCTGAAGGATTAGAGGGAGCCGAATTCTCATGCGGCATCCCGGGAAGCGTCGGAGGCGCGGTGTTCATGAACGCCGGAGCTTACGGTGCGGACATCTCCGATATTGCAGTTGAAGTAAGATATATCGAAGACGGACAGGTTAAGGTCAAGGAAGTTTCCAAGGATGACTTCGGTTACAGAACTTCTTTCTTCGCACACGAAGGAAGGATCGTCACAGGTCTTAAGGCGAGACTTAAGAAGGGCGATATAGATAAGATAAACGAATACGTTAAGGAGCTTCGCGAAAAGAGAACGGCTTCGCAGCCGCTGACGGTGCCAAGCTGCGGCTCCACTTTCAAAAGACCTGAAGGTCACTTCGCGGGCAAGCTCATCCAGGACTCGGGTCTCAAGGGTTTCTCTCTTGACGATTCGGGGGCCGAAGTAAGCCCCAAGCATGCGGGTTTCGTTGTTAATAACGGCGGCAAGGCAGGCTCGAAGGATATAAAGAAACTGATAAGATCTATACAGGACAAGGTCTTTGCCGACAGCGGGGTAAAACTCGAGTGTGAGGTAAGGTTCTTAGGAGGGAAGGAAGAATAATGGATCTCATCATCTTGACCGGAATGAGCGGAGCCGGAAAAAGCCAGGCGGCAGCATACTTTGAGGATCACGGATACTTCTGTATCGATAATCTTCCTCCCGTATTTCTTCCGAATATAGTTGATACTTTCGCGGGTAAAGGCGAGGAGGGAATTCCTGCCGTAGATAAGCTGTGTCTTGTTGTCGACGTAAGGTCGCGAGAGCTCCTCAAGGGCTTTGATGCCGCGATGAGAAGGATCGATGACATGGGATGCCGCTACAGGATCGTATTCCTCGAGGCCTCCTTCAACGTGCTTGTCAGCCGTTACCGCCAGACAAGAAGAAAACATCCTCTTACGGAGGAGATGAGCCTCATGGATGCGATATCATCCGAGCGCAAGCTTCTTGAGGGAATCCGCGGACGTGCGACAACCATCATCGACACCACCATGATGCCCCTGTCTGCCTTGCGCAAGGAGCTGCGCGTAGTCCTCGACGAGTCAGATGAGAAAGGTATATCCATCTTCATCCAGTCCTTCGGCTTCATGTACGGCATTCCGTCTGACTGCGATGACGTCATTGACGTAAGATTCCTCCCGAATCCTTTCTGGGTGGAGAAGCTTCAGATGTTAAGCGGCAAGGATCAGCCCATCGAAGAGTATCTTCTCGGCTTTGACGAGACAACCGAGTTCCTTGAAAGACTCACGGATCTTTTTAAGTACATGATCCCCCACTACATTAATGAGGGTAAGAGCCGCCTTAATATCGGCATCGGCTGCACCGGAGGCCGCCACAGGTCTGTCTTCATCGCCGAGAGATTGGGTAAACTCCTCGGAGAGTCGGAATATAAGACGATCGTTCATCACAGGGACATAGACAGAGACCCCAGATATGAAAGCAAAAAGCCGGGAAACACCTGATAACAAAGAGAGTTTCTCGAAGCAGGTAAAAAGTGAAGTCGCAGGACTTATCGTAAAGAAACCCGAGGATAAGAAGAGCCTTGCGGCAGGCATCATCATGCCGGGAACAAGGATAAAAGGGGAGGCCGAGGAACTCCTCATGAAGTGCAGGGAGGCCCTTTCCGATAACACGGGAAAGGTTGCTCTCGACCCCGGAAACGGCGGCAGGCTGTTCCTTAGGGGCGCGTTCCTGTCCTGCGGATACATAACAGACCCGAAGGACGCGTACAGGATAGAGCTAAGACCCGTTAATCCCGAAGCAAAAGACGTCATCACGGGCATTCTCTTCGGACTCGACATCGCTTATAAGGAAACAAAGAGGGACGATGTTTACATCGTTTACATAAGAAGCGGCGACGGTGTCTCGGATTTTCTCGGCGTTATCGGCGCGAGCACGGCAAGGCTTCAGTTCGAGAGTTTAAGGACGGAGCGCGAGGTCTACTCCGACATAAACCGCGCAGTTAACTGCGATTCCGGCAATACGGGGCGTCAGGCGGACGCTGCGGTAAGAAGGGGAGAACTCATAGACAAGCTCATGAAGTCGCCCGAGGCCGAGAAGCTCCCGAAGAGCCTTTATGAGGCCGCCATTGTGCATCAGGAGAACCCCGGAGCATCCATCGCCGAGCTCGGTAAGATGATGAACCCGCCCATCGGAAAGTCGGGAATGAACCACAGACTTACACGTCTTCTCGAAATAGCAGAAAGTCTGTGATATTATTTCCCTTATGGATTTGAAAAACCAGTACATTGAGCCCGACAACAGCTACCATGAGGTCTCGCACGATCCGTCGAGCGGAACCATGGCTTTGGTGGTAACTCTTACCATCATATCGGTGATCTTAACGAGCGTCCTTGCAGGCATCTTCTACTCGAAGAACAAAGAGGGCGGAAACGTTGTTGTACAGGGCGAAGCAAGCACCCTGGATAACTACATATCGGTATCCACACCGACGCCTACGCCGGTACCTCCGCTTGCCGATTATCAGAATCCCATGCTCTATCCTGCAACGGCAGGAATATTCATCGATCCCGATGCCGTCATCGGCAGTAACGTGGATCCTGCCATGAGAGGCATCACACAGAACATAATAAGCGGTTCCCAGATCCTTACGGAGTTTAACAGAGAGAACCCCATCAATATCGGCGACCCGCTTTACTATACGCAGATCCCCGGAGTGCTTACATTCCGCGGCAATAACTTCAGGAGCACGTCATCGTTCGGATACGTGACTCCTTCTGACGGTACGGTGGATTCGCTTACCCAGGTCTGGGAGTTCACGGATGACCACACGCTTTTGTCTTCCGATATGTCTTTCGAGTGGGACGGTTATCAGCTTACGGGCCAGCCCCTCATCGTAAGATGGCCGATGGAGACGCGTTCCATCATGAATATCTACCCGTCTGCCAATGCCAAGACGGATCTTACGGAAGTCATCTGTCCTTCTTTGGACGGATATATCTATTTCCTCGACCTTGATGACGGCACCATGACGAGAGATCCGATATATGCAGGCGTTACCATCAAGGGTACGGCTGCGCTTGACCCCAGAGGCTACCCCCTTCTTTACATAGGACAGGGCGACGATAACGGCGAATACGGCTTCGGCATGTATATCTTCTCGCTCATCGACGGTTCTTTGCTCTACTCGTATGAAGGTCTTGATGACGGTGCTTACAGAATGAACTGGAGTGCTTTTGACTCATCTCCTATCATCGACGGTGCGACGGATACTCTCATCTGGCCCTGCGAGAACGGAATCATCTACAATTTCCAGCTTAATACGTCCTATGTGCCCGGAACGGGAACGATCTCAATCAATCCCCAGTGTACGGGTTATAAGTATATCTTTAATGATACGCAGGGAAGATTCCTCGGAGTCGAGAGTTCGGCTGCCGTATACGGTAATTACTGCTACTTTATGGATAATAACTGCAATCTTATCTGTCTCGACCTTAATACCTTCCAGATGGTATGGGTATTCAGGACGGGCGATGATTCCGATCTTTCCCCCGTTATCCAGGAGGAAAACGGCGTTCCTTACATCTATATCGGTACGGAAGTCGATAACCAGTCGTCCGGTGAGTATAACGGAGCAGCTTATACATACAAGATAAATGCCCTTACGGGAGAAGAGGTCTGGCAGACATCCCAGTCCTGCTATACCTATAACGGTGAGACATCCGCCACGGATCAGACCGGAGGATGCCTCGGAAACCCCATAATCGGCATGGGAAACATATCAAATCTCGTTATTTTCTCGTATTCCATGACCACCGGACTTACGGGAGGCAACAGACTCGTTGCTTACAATAGGGACACAGGCACAGAAGTTTGGCATTATGACATGAATATTTATACATATTCATCACCTGTGGCGTGCTACACCGCAGATGGTAATGCGTATATAATAATTGCTGACAGTTTTGGACAGATACACCTTGTAAACGGCCAGACAGGCGAGAGAATCTCCTATATTCAGGTGAATTCAGGGGAAGGACGCGGGGTGTCTTTCGAAGCTTCACCTGCCGTATTCGGCAATACGATCGTGATCGGCTCCACAGAAGGCGCTGTTTACGGAATACGGCTTGACTAGTGAGGTTAAATGAAGGCAGACAACAGATATAACTTCATTACTTTTCTTGAGGTGGAGATATCATCCTTCACCGGCGGCGGATACAAGGTCCGCTATGATTTTGAGCGCAAACTCATTTCCTGGAACGACGGATACATGTGGAATAACAACTTCATGAAGTCGCTTACCCCCGAGAAGCTCGAGATCATCGAGAAGAACCTCTCTTCCACGGGAATGATCGAATGGATGGAGGCCTATAACAAGGGAGAACTTGCAAAAGTCGGAGTTCCCACCGCGAATCCTTCATCCTGGCGCATATGCGTAAAGTTTGAGGACGGCTCCAATCTCGTCTCAAGCCATACGAAGAACTTCCCGAAGGATTGGACAAAACTTAAGGATATTATCGAATCAACCACGGAAATGTGCTTCCGTCTGCGTTGAGTTCATACCGCTGAACCCTGATTGTGTGTTAATATATACAAGCGGGATTTTTAATTTGGAGGAATATACTTTTGGATTACGCTGAAGGTTTGTTTCTTGGCAGATACTGGAGTGATACGGACTTTGAGAACAGGCGTCACGTCGAACTGTTCCTGCTTTACGGTATCTTAACATCCCTTTTGTTCATAATTTATTACTGGACAGGCGAATCCGTGATCGGAATCGGTTATTTTACTTTGTTCCACACCGTTTGCCTTATCCTCCTGTCGGTTTTGAACCCCCTTATTTGCTTCAAGTATTATCGAATGCCCTTTTGGGGCAAGTTATGTGTTTTATTCGGAAAGGTTATTAAAGCCTATCTTATTATGAGTCTTACCGTAAGTCTTGCCATGCCGAGACTGACGGTACAGTCTGACGGACTGAAAGACTTCCTCGTTGATTTCCTTAATTCGACCCTGGAGTCTTATACCCAGAAGTATGCGTCAGGAGGCGGAAGCTTCTCGACCGTTATGGGTGTTCTTGCGGGCGGAATACACGTAGTGCTCGTCGGAGTAGTTGTTCTCGCGGCACTTCTTGTTATCCCCGGTCTGTTCGTAATACTGTACAAGATAGTTCAGTACTTCTACGATTTCCTGATCGACAGGCTCGTATTAAGAAGGTTCTTCAGATACAAAAGATAACGGAGGAAGCAATGGCACTTCTCGAAGACAGAATAGATATAACTCTTGAGCAGCTCGAAGAGAGTCTCGGAGAGAAGAAGCTCCCGCAGTTCGTTAAAGACAGTGAAGTCGGCTTCATAAACAGGATTCAGAAGATAGTTGATATCATGAACGATGACAGGACCAGAAAGGCGATATTCGTCTCCGGCCCCACATCTTCAGGCAAGACAACATTTACGATGCGTCTTACGGCAGGTCTCGGCAAGGCGGGAAGGGCAGCAGCTTTCCTGTCGCTTGATGACTACTACATAATGAACGATCTGACTTTTGACAGATTGGGAAGACCTGACTTCGAGACGATAAACGCCATCGACGTCGAGCGCGCGCATAAGGACATCCGCGACATCATCGAAGGAAAGACCGTGGTTCCGCCGTACTTTGACTTCATGGACAGACAGCAAAAGGAAAGAGACCCTTCGGAGGCGATCACTCTTCCCGAGGACGGCATACTCATCGTTGAAGGTCTTCACGGCCTTAACAGAAGAATATCGGGTGACTTCGGCGACGAGATCTTAAAGGTGTTCATAATGCCCTACGGCAACGTCTTCGGCGACACGAAGCTAATGGACAGCAGCGAGATCAGGCTCTTAAGAAGGATCGTCCGCGACAGAAGGCACAGGGGTGCACATGCGATATCGACGATCGACTACTGGCCCATGATCGCAAAGTCCGAGGAGGAGTACTATTCCGACTATCTGTCAGCAGCCGATTACCACGTCAATTCCTTCCTGCCTTATGAGAGCCTTATCATCGCTCCTTTGGCACTTGCGGATATTAATGAGGCGATGGCCATGGTGAAGGACGGAACCATCGAACCTAACATCTTCATGGAGAAGTCTCAGTCAGGCAAAGACTTTGCCGATTTCTCGGCAGCACTGACCTACGCGTCAAAGCTTCTTTCAGATCTGAATGCGATCCCCAAGGTGAATCCTTCTTACGTTCCCGCGGAATCCATTCTGAACGAATTCATATCAGGTTAAGGAGGCATTATAAATGCCCATACGAATAGCAGATAATCTCCCGGCAAGGCAGGTCCTCGAGAGTGAAGGAATCTTCGTCATGGAGGAGAACCGCGCCCTGTCGCAGGACATAAGACCCATCAGGATCGTCATCCTGAACCTTATGCCGAACAAGGAGACGACAGAGACGCAGATACTCCGTGCCTTATCAAACACGCCGATACAGATCGACATCGATCTTCTGCGCATCTCGACACATGAATCCAAGCACACGAGTGCAGAGCATCTTTTTAAATTCTACGAGACCTTCGATGACATCAAGGACCGCCACTACGACGGAATGATAATTACCGGAGCACCGGTTGAGCAGATCCCTTACGAGGAAGTCGATTACTGGGATGAGCTTTGTTCCATCATGGAGTGGAGCAAGACGCATGTATATTCGACGATGCACATCTGCTGGGGTGCGATGGCAGGTCTTTACTACCACTACGGCATTCCGAAGTACGATCTTCCCGAGAAGTGCTTCGGGGTTTTCGAGCATTCCATGACATGGAGTAAGCCCGTTAAGCTTTTCAGAGGCTTTAACGACATCTTCTACGTCCCTCATTCACGTCACACGGAGATACGTAAGGAAGATATCGTAAAGGTGGATTCACTCCGTCTTCTGTCGGAGTCTCCGGAGAGCGGTGTTTACGCGGTGTCGGATAAGAGAGGAAGAATGTTCTTTATCACGGGACACTCCGAGTACGACCGCTATACACTCGACAGCGAGTATAAGCGTGATGTAGGGCTCGGACGCCCGATCAAGCTTCCGAAGAACTACTATGCCGGTGACGATCCGTCCAAGGAGCCTGTTATGCTCTGGAGATCATCCGCGACGCTTCTTTTTACGAACTGGCTCAACTACTACGTATATCAGGAAACACCGTTCGATCTGTCGCTCCTTAACGTTGAGCGCAACAACAAGATCGATCTGGAGGATACATGAGCGATCCCGTCGTAATCGAGAAGGAGCTTGTAAGGGAATTAGCTCCCCAAAGGCCTGATACCGGACACAAGAATGACTTCGGTCATGTCCTTGTTATCGCAGGCTCACGCTACATGACGGGCGCGCTCGTTCTTGCGTGCTCATCAGCTCTAAGAAGCGGTGCAGGGCTCGTTACGGCATTCTCGGTCGACGACGCGCTCCTTCCGGTCAAGATAAGCTGCCCGACGGCGCTTACTTCCTCCTGGGAGGAAACCGTCCCCCGTACTTTGCGAAAAGCAGATAAGCTCATCGCCTCTACAAGTGCGGTTGCAATCGGTCCCGGACTTGATGAGAAAGATGCAAGATCCAAGGCTCTCGTTGCAAAATGCCTTGAAGACGCGCCCCTGCTCGTTATTGACGCAGGAGCCCTTAACATAATCTCGAAGAATAAAGAGGAACTATTGCCTCTGTTGGCTTCACGTAAGCAAAGAGGACTGAAGCCCGCGGTCATCACGCCCCACATAGGCGAGATGAGAAGGCTTCTCAAGGATGAGGTAACGCACGAAGCGTGCGCGAAGTTTGCTTCGGACAATACCTGCCTTCTTGTTCTTAAAGATAATAAAACTCTGATATATACCCCCCACGACAAATGGTATAGTATTCAGGGCGATAACAGCGGCATGGCCAAGGGCGGAAGCGGTGATGTCCTTACGGGACTTGTTGCAGGCTTCTTAAGCCAGGGCCTGAAGCCTTGTAACGCGGGCGTTGCGGCTGTTTATTTCCACAGTAAGGCGGGGGTTCATGCCTCCTTCTTAAAGGGGAAGCGAGCAATGCTTCCGACAGATGTTATCGAGGCGCTTCCGAAGGCGTTCGAAGATACGGGGTGGTAAAACGATGGGAATTATCGAAGACGGTGTTTTCTTTGACAGGACTTGTGTCGAGATAGACAAGTCGGCCCTTAAGTACAATATCGAGCAGATCAGACGCATCACCGATCCCAAGGCGGACATCATGGCCGTTGTTAAGGCTGACGCTTACGGACACGGTGCATACGAGGTTGCCAAGACCTTACTTGATAACGGTGCTAACGGACTTTGCATCGCGACAATAGGCGAGGCGGTTCACTTAAGAAAGAGCGGAATTGACGCGAGACTTCTTATCCTCGGCGGAACCGATATCGAGAGCTATGAGGATGCGGTAAGTTACGGCATCGATGTTGCGATCTACGATAAAGAATCGGCTCTGGCCCTCTCGAACGAGGCATCGAGGCAGGGAAAGACCGCTGACATCCACATTAAGCTCGATACGGGAATGGGAAGGATTGGTTTCCCCACGGACGGCTCCGCTACCGATGAGATAGCCGAGATCTGTAAGCTTCCCGGCATCAATCCATACGGCGTCTTCTCTCATTTTGCCGTAGCGGATACCGGTGATGACGAGTATACAAACAAGCAGTTCGAATTGTTCTGTAATACTGTCGATGCCCTCAAGGCAAAGGGCGTTGAGTTTAAGAAGAGACACATATGCAACAGTGCGGGAATCATGAGATTTCCCCACATGCACATGGACATGGTGCGTGCGGGCCTTATCCTGTACGGATTTAAGCCCGAAGGATGCCCCGAAGGTTATACGGAGCTCGATCTTAAGCCCGTCATGACCTGGTATGCTAAGGTAGTCCACGTGAAGGATATCCCCGAAGGCACATCAGTAAGCTACGGAAGGCACTTTAAGGCACAAAGGCCTACGCGCGTGGCAACTGTATCGGTAGGATATGCTGACGGTCTCTCGAGGCGTTTAAGCAACGGCTTCGAGCTCGTGGTCAACGGCCAGAGGGCACCTATCATCGGTAATGTCTGCATGGATATGTGCATGCTCGACGTAACTGATCTTAAGGGCGAGATAAAGAAGGGCGATATCGTCACAATATTCGGCAAGGACCGCTCAGGTGACGAACTTGCACAAAAACTTGGAACGATAGTTTACGAAATTACATGTGATGTCGGAAAAAGGGTTCAAAGAATATTCACTTCGTGATATATAATAAAGCGGTATTTGAGGAGAGGCGGATCTACAATGACACCTGAAGAAAGAAAAGAGCTCGAGTTATTCTCGGCAAGAATGAGAAGATGGGTTATCGAAGGCGTTTACAACGCCAAGAGCGGACATCCGGGCGGATCTTTATCCTGTACGGACATTATCTGCTATCTGTATAACAAGGCGATCAATGTGGATCCTGCAAATCCCGCTGATCCTGACCGCGACAGATTCGTTCTCTCTAAGGGACACTGTGCTCCGGCACTCTACGCGGCTTTGGGACTTAAGGGTTTCTTTGATGTTAATGAGATCAAGAACCTCCGTAAGATAGGTTCATTCCTTCAGGGACATCCCTGTAAGGCGATCACTCCCGGTATCGACATGTCGACCGGTTCCCTCGGACAGGGAATCTCCACAGCAGTCGGAATGGCTCTGGCAGGCAAGGTGGATAAGAAGTCATACCGTGTATTCTCAGTACTAGGCGATGGAGAGATGCAGGAGGGCGAAGTCTGGGAGGCTCTCATGAGTGCTGCCCACTATAAGCTCGACAATATCTGTGCTTTCCTCGATTACAACGGTCTTCAGATCGACGGTAAGGTTGATGACGTCATGAGCCTCGGTGACATCGAAGCCAAGACGAAGGCGTTCGGCTGGGAAACGGTCGTTATCGACGGACACAACTTCGATGAGATCGAGAAGGCATACGAAGCTTTCAAGGCTAATCAGGGAAAGGGCAAGCCTTTCTTTGTGATCTGCAAGACTCATAAGGGTAAGGGCGTATCCTTCATGACAGACGATCCGGGCTGGCACGGTTGTGCTCCTAAGGAAGAACAATACAACATCGCAGTCGAAGAACTCGATGCGAAGATAGCAGAACTGGAGGGTTGATCCAATGGGCAAGATGGCAACAAGAGAGGCTTACGGAAGAACGCTTCAGGAGATAGGTGCTGACGAGAAGATCGTAGTATTTGACGCAGATCTTGCAGGTTCCACCAACACGGGAAGATTCAAGAAGGATTTCCCCGAAAGATTCTTCGACATGGGTATTGCAGAGGCTAACATGGTAGCGTGTGCTGCAGGCATGGCTACATGCGGCAAGACTGCTTTTGTATCCTCTTTCGCGATGTTCGCGACAGAAAGAGCTTGTGAGCAGATCAGAAACTCTGTGTGCTACCCCAGGCTTAACGTTAAGGTATGCGCTTCACATGCAGGTATCACGGTTGGTGAGGACGG
Organism: Clostridiales bacterium; assembly: GCA_017958365.1. GTDB lineage: Bacteria > Bacillota > Clostridia > Saccharofermentanales > Saccharofermentanaceae > Saccharofermentans. Next base: position 1,440 of record JAGDCV010000005.1, on the reverse strand, counting down.
AGCTTCCCACCAGTGTCTCGAGGACCTCTCGATCATGAGATCTCTTCCCAACATGACCGTTCTGTGCCCTGCGGATGCCGCATCTGCAAGAATGGCAGTCAAGGCTGCTTACGAGAACGACGGACCTTTCTATGTAAGACTTGCAAGACTTGCAACGGATTCCGTTTACGGCGAGTTCGGTGAGGATGTCGACTTTACCTTGGGTAAGGCTCACATGGTTAAGGACGGTACGGATGTAACCATCATCGCTTGCGGCTACATGGTAGAGCAGGCAGTTGAGGCTTTGAATATCCTCGAGAGCGAAGGCATCAGCGCAAGACTTCTCGATATGCACACGATCAAGCCAATCGATAAGGAAGCCATCATCAAGGCATCCAACGATACGGGATGCATCGTAACGTGCGAAGAGCACTCCATCATCGGAGGCCTCGGAAGTGCAGTAGCTGAGGTTCTCGTTGAGAACGCTCCCTGCCCGATGTTAAGAGTTGGCGTCAAGGATGAATTCGGCCGTTCCGGAACACCCGGCGAGCTTATGGCTTACTACCATCTGACAGGCGCAGACATTGCAGATAAGGCTAAGCAGGCTATCGCTTTAAAAAATAAGTAATTAAAAAGGTTGCACAGAGTGCAACCTTTATTTTTACCTGCCCGTTGGAGGTTCGGGAGGTGTTTGTCCGTCAAAGCCTTCCGGAGGCTCGGGAGGCATCTGACCGTCGAATTCCTGACCCATAGGGACTTCGCCGGGATTGCCGCCGGGACCCATTCCAAAGCCTCCCATTCCTGCCGTCTGACCATAGATCAAGTCTTCGAGCGTTACTTCAAAAGAAGATCCTCCTGCTGTTATCGTATAGGTCCGGCCCTGCTCAAGATCGGGTGAGCTTATGAGTACGCATGAATAAGAGGTGGAGGGCGTGAAGCTCAATATCTCATTTCCCGATGAATCAGTTACCGTGACTGCAGTCCCTGCAGACAGAAGTTCAGTCGATATGAGTACCGAACCCTGGGACGCTTCTGTAAAATTCATCTCCATACCTGACATACCGGCGGCGATGACAGTCCCTCCTGTTATGGAACCCGTACCTGCATAATCCAGTGATCCGTTGCCTGAGTTCTCAGGGCCGCTAACAGTGATGTAGCCGCCGTTTATGGTGAGGTCGCCATTGGAATCAATGCCGTCACCGTAAGAAGTAATATCTATAGTACCTCCGTTAATTACTATCCAGGAAGAAGGATCTGCCATCATACCCGTGCTGTTTTCTCCGGCTGCATTTATACCGTCGTCCGATGCCGTAAGCGTGATGTCACCTCCATTTACGGTTACTGTGTTTCCCTCTAGTCCTTCTTCGCATTCAATGATGTTTATAGTGCAGCCGTCGATGATCAGGTCTGATTCTGAATGGATGGCATCGTCTCCCGAGACTATCGTGAAGCTGCCGGAGG
>JAGDCV010000061.1 GCA_017958365.1 Clostridiales bacterium | reverse complement strand
GCCCTTGTATGTGCCAGCTGCCTTTCTCTTAGCAAGCTCGTTCTTAACAAGCTCGGAGAAGAGCTTCTCAGACTCGATCAAAGAAACCTGAACGTTACCGTGAGGATCTCTCTCGAGGACGAGCTGCTGCTGGATTCCTACAGGGAGAAGATCAAATACTGCGAAAGCTGAAGCAGAAAGACCTGTCTTGATGAAGTCGTACTTAGCCTGCCAGTCAGGAAGAGCATTGAAAGCCTCTGTCTTCTCACCAGCGAGGAGCTCGTTGATCTCAGCGATAAGAGCGGAGAACTCAGGTACGAACTCTACGATACCCTCAGGGATGATCGCAACACCGAAGTTATCACCGTTAGCAGCTCTCTTCTCAACAGAATCGGCAATGTAGTTTGTGATCTGTGACAAGGACATGCTCTTAGCCTTAACTTCCTCACCGATAAGGCAGATGTTAGGCTGTGTCTCAAGAGCACACTCAAGTGCTACGTGAGAAGCGGAACGGCCCATAACCTTGATGAAGTGCCAGTACTTCTTAGCAGAGTTAGCGTCTCTCTCGATGTTACCGATAACTTCGCTGTATGTCTTTGTAGCTGTATCGAATCCGAATGAAGCCTCGATATCCTCGTTCTTCAAGTCACCGTCGATTGTCTTGGGGCATCCGATTACCTGAACGCCTGTGTTATGAGCAGCCATGTACTCAGCAAGAGTAGCTGCATTAGTGTTGGAATCATCACCACCGATGATAACGATAGCTGTGAGACCATTCTTCTTGGCATTCTCAGTAACGATGCCGAACTGCTCTTCTGTCTCGAGCTTTGTTCTGCCGGAACCGATGATGTCAAAACCACCTGTATTTCTGTAAGAATCGATGAAAGCATCATCAAACTCTACGAAGTCGTTCTTGAGAAGTCCGTCAGGACCACCCTTGAAGCCGAGAAGGACATTGCTCTTGTCAGCAGCCTTCAAAGCATCATAAAGACCTGTAATAACATTATGTCCACCGGGAGCCTGTCCGCCGGAGAGGATAACACCTACAACCTGCTTCTTTGCTTCTGATGTGTTCTGACCCTTCTCGAAAGTGATCTCTTTCTTACCGTAAGTATTAGGGAAAAGAGCCTTGATCTTATCCTGATCAGCTACACTTGCTGTCTCAGCACCTTCCTTAACGCAGATCTCTGCTACGCCGTTTCTGAGCATGCCGGGAAGCTTGGGCTGATACTCGTATCTTGCCTTCTGAAGAGGTGAAATATCCATGAAATACACTCCTTTGGAATAAAAATTACCCTAAAATAATAAACAGTTTAGTCCTAAAAGTAAATGCTTTTGGCCCTAAAAAAACAATGATATATAATTAGGACATGATTAGTGATTCACACATGCACACCCGGATATTCAGCACTGACGGCAGACAAACGCCCGAAGAACTCATAGAGTCTGCAAAAAAGCTCGGTATATCCAATGTTTCAATAACCGAGCACTATGATATGGATTATCCGCACAAGGATGAGTCTTTCATTTTTGATCTTGATAAATACAAAGAAACATTCCCGAAGTGGCAGGAATATTCTCTTAATATCGGCGGTCCGAAGCTTCTAATGGGCATAGAGATAGGCTGGCAGCCGCATCTTAATGAACGGATCAAGGAAACAGCTTCATATCTTCCCTTCGATTCGGTCATCCTTTCAAATCATATCTATCACGGAGATGACATCTACTACAGTAAAGACTGTGCCCTTATGCCCCGGCAAATGAGAAACCGCGAATACATCGGCACTTTGGCCCGTATGTGCAGAGAGATTGATGATTTTGACATTGCCGCTCACTACGATTACATAAACCGTTACATCGAAGATCCTCAGTCTTCCGTTTTCTATGATGACTGCCCCGAGGAGTTTGATGACTTCTTTGATGCACTTATCTCAAAAGACAAGGCTTTGGAGATCAACACAAGTTCAATAAACAAGCAGATAAAGAAGGGGTCACCTTACATCATGCCCGATCCCCGTATCATCAAGCGTTATATCGACATGGGAGGAAAGCTCTTCACCATAGGTTCCGATGCCCATGATGCTGACAAGATCGGACAGCACTTCGATAAGACGGTGGAATACCTTAAGTCATTAGGCGTGAAGGAAATATACTACTATGAAGGCAGAAAGCCCGTATCAGATCCTGAATTCTCAAGATCCTGAAGTTGACTCCCAGGGAGTTACATCTATCGGAGGATCATTCGGATAGATGATGAAGTTCTGATATCCGTCAACGTAACGGTTCAGTTCCGATACATCATCAGTACCGATAAAACAATCATAGATCTGCCCGTCGAACGTGTCATAGGTAACAAAGTCATCACTCGACCTTTCAAGATTGCAGCATCCGCTTATGATCGAACAGTTAAATGAAACTATCTGTCCGGTATACACACCTGATGTATAACCGTAATTGGCGCATCCAAGGATTCTTCCTGCTGAAAGGTTATCGGCTATGCCTCCGCATCTTACGACACCGTAAAGACTTGCCCTGTTATAGCAGTTAATGATCATGGCATCGGTTGAACCGTCAGTGGATGCGAAGCTTCCGACATAATCACCCGATATTCTTCCGCTTTCGATTCCGAGATTCATTACAACGCCGCCAAGTTTGCCGAACAAACCGACAAATCCACTCTCAAGCCGGTTTCCGTTGATCGTAAGATTGTAGATCCTGTGATTACCGCCGTCATATATACCGCGGAACATATAACCGCTGTCCATTGTACCGATCGGAGTAAAATTCTCACAGGAAGACATGTCGATATCACATGTCTGCTTAAAATAGTTCTCAAAGAAGTAATCTCCGTCATTAACGGCATCTGACAGTTTAATGAGATCATCGGCGCAGGAAATGAGATACGGATCCTCATATGTTCCGCTTCCCTCGAATTCATAGTGATCATTCCACTGTCTGAACACCTGGAAGTTCTCCCACTCATCTACTTTACCCACGCACCACCAGACAATCACGCAGGCTAACGCGATCCTGACAAGATAGGAGAAATAAAGAAGACTCGTCTTGAGCACTTTACGAATGTCGATCTTTATCCCGTTCATAGTCTCCATATCTCCGTACCGAACACAACAGCAGCATCTGCCACAGTCTGGTTATAACTGTCATATACAACTATGAGCACGCCGTTGTAGCCTGCAACAGCCGCAAACAGATCCTGCCCGTCATAGTAAAAACCGGAAGTTGACACCGCAAGGTGGTGATCTCCCGTATAAACTTCATAATACAGACCATTCTCGTCAGCATAGAGAGTCGTCGTATTTCCGCCTCTTATCATCCAGCGTCTTTCATCATAAGGTCTCGCGCTTGGAATACCGTTTATTCCAAGATAAGTCCTCATCTCATCCGTGATATAGGAAAGATCCGATATCGCGACAAAGACTTCGTAATCTTCAGATAATTCAGCAAGACGGCCTACATAATCCGTCACATCAAAAGTATCCGACAGAATGTAGTTATCATATCTGTATTCAAGATAACGGTAATTATCAGCCCATGAATCATAAATGCCGGACTCATCATTTCTTCTGTCAATGAAATCATAGTTATCAACCAGATAATCACCTAAGTACTCCGTAAACTTACGGTTTCCACGGTGATTCAAGTGTCCGAGGTCGGCAAAATCAAGAGAGAAATCAAGACCGATCTCGTCATAGTAATTATTGAAATCAACAAAATCAAAACCGTATTCATCTGCAATCTCGCTTGCATAGACATAGTGGGATCTTGCCCTGTTTGAATAACCGCCGTCAGGAGAAACCATTATAAGCAAAGGTATATCATTGTCACGGCAGTATTCAAGAATAAGCCTGTAATAGTACTCTTCCTTATTTACCATCGGTTCAGGAAGGACGTCATCCAGGAATTCAGGCTCATCTACATACTGGGTAAGGAAATAATCATAGAATCCCTTCCAGTCTTCATATCTGACCGGGTCACCGAGATCACCTGCAATATCAAGCATGTCGAGTTCAGGATATCTGTTGTGATAATCCTCAAAGAACAAAGTGTAATCAACAAGTCCGTCGGTATCAAATACGCTCGCTCTTAACGACTCAAGCTTCTCCATTCCCCATTTCATTCCGTAGATATTATTAAAGATGATTCCCGGGAATGTATTGTCCTCTTCGATATTACATGCCAAAGCTTCAAGAATTACGAGCCTCGGAGTCTGTGTCTTAACAGCTTCCCTAAGATAATAGTAGGAATGCCAGAAAGGCTGCAAACTTCCGCCGATTACAAAAGAAGGAATTCCGTAATCATTCCACAGGGTACCTGTATTTACGTCAACGAATGTGTGAGAGCTTCCGATAACAAGAAGGTCGACCGTATTTTCCTGCTGTGCATAGAAAGCATCCATCATGAGATTGCCGTCAAAATGCTTAGGTTTAAGCCAGCCGATCCAGATGTTGATCAGGAAGGCAAGGATAAGCAGGAACGCAACCGCTCTGACTGCGTTCTTTAATGACTTTAAGACTGAAAACAACACTTCTTTTACTTTCACGTCTTCCTCCCTAGAACTGCAGATAGATAAATCCTGAAGCATCAAATGCCGGTCCGTAGATTCCGAACGTCAATACGGCAAAGAACAAAGCTATTATCACTACCCATCTGAACCACCAAGGCTGCCCGATCATGATATCACCTATCGACTTTTGGGTCTTCTTTCTTGCTATATCCATGACAAGGAGAGCCAGAACAGCCATAAACAGGATATTAAACTCTTTCTGATCAAGACCTAAGGTATAAAGACCGCCGTTAAAAAGCAGCCAAAGGTCAGGCTTATGGAACATTCTCTTAATAAGCTCTACGGCAAGGTTAAAGTCGGTAATACGGAAGAATACCCATGCAAGATCAACAACAGCAAATGTAAGAAGTCCCCTTCCGAACTTATAACCGAAGCTCTCGGTCTTGGCATTTGTTAACTCGTTTATCTTCTTGCGAAGAGGTGCCGTCACGCCGTCAACTACCTGAAGCAGACCGTGTATGCCGCCCCAGACTATGAAGTTTATACCTGCTCCGTGCCAGATTCCGCTGACAAGGAACGTGATCATGACATTAAGATACTTTCTTAACTTGGAGCATCTGCTTCCGCCCAAAGGAATGTAAACGTAATCGCGAAGCCATGAACTTAAGGATATATGCCATCTTCTCCAGAATTCCTGTACGCTCTGTGATAAGTAAGGCGCCTCGAAATTATCGAATACATCTATACCCATGAGTTTGGAGCATCCCATCGCTATCGTGGAATAACTCATGAAATCACAGTAGATCTGAATCGAATAGCATATGGACGCGAAGATGATCTCTACGGAACCGTAGTTATAGTAATGTCCGTATACGTTATCAACGATCATTGCAATTCGGTCAGCAATGACCATCTTTGCAAACAATCCCCATACGATAAGGACAATGCCGTTAGACATGCGGTCCACATCAATGACCCTTACCTCATGAAGCTTCTTAAGCTGAGGGATTAGGTGATCAGCTCTCTCGATGGGACCGGACATTATGCACGGGAAAAAGCATGTGAACAAAGCATAGTAGAAAGGATTCTTCTCAGGCTCTATCTTCTTTCTGTAAACATCAAACAGGTAACCCGTCGATGTGAATATGAAGAACGAGATACCTATCGGCATCAGAAGATTGAAATCCGTACTAAGCGGGGTTCCGCCCTTTTCGATTATGGAGGGATTGATAAGTTCAATGAAGAACTTGGTGTATTTAAAGTAGAAAAGCATGCCGAAGTCTGCAATGATGCCCTCAAGAAGCAACACCAGCCTCAGTATCTTAAGCTTACCTTCCGAAGGTATTAAGCCCATTATAAGTCCGGTTACGTAGGACACCCCTATGGCAGTGAACAGATATACCGATTGTTCTGATATCGGATTCTCGCGGCTCTCGAAGCAGTAAAAGAACAGGCTGGATACCAAAATCCACCATACCCTGACCCGAGGCGGCAAAACATAGAAAACCGCCAGCACTACCAGGAAGAATAATGCAAACTGCAACGAATTAAAAAGCAACCGTCAACCCTCCAATGACGAATTATACTCTATGACCCGTATATTCACAAAACACTCTTCAGATCATCGAGCCAAAGTTTTGCTACGGCATCGGAAGGCATTCTCCAATCACCTCTCGGAGAAAGTGTAACTGTACCTACTTTGGGACCGTCAGGAAGACAGGATCTCTTAAACTGCTGGTTAAAAAATCTCCTTATGAATGTCTCTTCCCACTTATAGATGACTTCAGGAGTGAACTTACCGTCAAAGGCTAACAGCGCAAGCCTGTATATCTTAGACGGCTTAAATCCCCATCTTAAGAAATAGTAGAGGAAGAAATCATGGAGCTCGTAAGGACCTACGAGATCCTCAGTCTTCTGGGAGATCTCGCCGTTTCCGTCAGGCGGGAGCAACTCGGGGGACACGGGAGTATCAACAACATCCTTTAGAACCCGGGACAACTGACCTTCCTGCTTACCTGACTCATAAGTCACAAGATGTCTAATCAAAGTCTTAGGTATCGAGGAATTCACGCCGTACATTGACATGTGATCTCCGTTATACGTCGCCCAGCCTAATGCAAGCTCGCTTAAGTCTCCGGTACCTATTACGATACCGCCGTTCTTGTTGGCAATATCCATAAGTATCTGGGTACGCTCTCTTGCCTGTGAATTCTCATATGTAACATCGTGAGTTTCCTCATCGTGTCCGATGTCTTCGAAGTGCTGTCTTACGGAAGCCTTGATGTCAACGGTCTTTAACGTAACGCCGTAGGCTTCGGCAAGGGAAACAGAATTATTCTTCGTTCTTGAAGTCGTGCCGAATCCCGGCATCGTAACAGCAATGATCCCTTCCCTCGACAGACCGAGCATGTCAAATGCGTGAACGGTAACTACCAAAGCCAATGTGGAATCAAGACCGCCGGACAGACCGACAACGGCACACTTACCGTTTATGTGGTTAAGCCTCTTTGCAAGACCTGCAGCCTGCATTGTAATGATATCCTCACATCTCGAAGAAAGATCAGTAAGATCCTCAGGAACGAACGGCAGAGGTGCAACTTTTCTTTCAAGCTTAAGGTCTGTCTCAGGCTCAGTATCAAAATAAACTATGCTTAACGGCTCTACTGATGTCTCGAACGAATTTCTCAATCTGTCATGTGACAATCTCTGAAGATCGATGTCAGCATAGATAACGCCGCTTTTACCGAAGCATTGAGATTCATTAAGAACAGATCCGTTCTCGCATATCATGCGGTGACCTGCGAATACAAGGTCCTGTGTCGACTCACCGAATCCGCAGTCTGCATAGATATATCCGCATACGAGGCGTCCCGACTGCATCGATATGAGTTTCTTCCTGTAGTCCCTCTTTCCTATGACTTCATCAGAAGCCGACAGGTTACAAATGACAGTTGCTCCGGACATTGCAAGGTTAACTGAGGGCGGATTTGCAACCCAAAGATCCTCGCAGATCTCAACACCAAAAGTGAAATCCTCATATGTCTCATTTCTGAATATAAGATTACCAAACGGTACTCCCTCTTCAGTCTCATCTTCACCTTCAAAGGCCGTGAAGTAACGAAGCTCATAGAACTCGGAGTAATTGGGGATAAACCTCTTGGGAACGATTCCTAGGACTTCTCCCTTCGATACGACGGCAGCAACGTTATAAAGCTTGCCCTCAAACCTGTAAGGCAAACCTACTACGATAACAAGATTAAGGTCGCAAGAAGCCTCTACGATATCATAAAGGCCCGTAAGAGCCGCCTCGATGAGCTGTTCATTAAGGAAAAGATCGCCGCATGTATAACCGGTGACGGACAATTCAGGAAAAACAAGAAGCGAACACTTCTTCTCATCAGCCTCCTGCGAGAGTCTGATGATCTCATTTACGTTGAATTCAACATCAGCAACCTTTACTTCAGGTGTAGCTGATCCGACTCTTATAAAACCGTCCTTCATTGCCCTTCCTCCAACAAATCAAGTTCTGTAACTGCCGTTGATCTTTACATAATCATAAGAGAAGTCGCACGTAAACATGCGGTCATATGCATCGCCTTCAGAAAGCTTTATCTCAACATGAATGTCGTGATTCGAAAGCATCCTAGAAGCCTCATCCTCATCAAAGTCAACACACACGCCATCATGGAAGAAGAGTATTCCGCCGACAAGGATATCTATCTTCTCAGGATCAAAAGAAGCTCCGGAATAACCTACGGCAGTAAGCACTCTTCCAATATTTGCATCTTCGCCGAAGAAAGCCGTCTTACAAAGAGGAGATCTTGCAACAGACGTAACGATGAGCTTCGCATCGTACTCATCCTTGGCACCGAATACTTCGATCTCGATGAACTTGGTAGCACCCTCACCGTCAGAAGCTATCTTTCTTGCTATGTCTTCAGAAAGCTCTGTAAGCGCCTCCTCGAAAAGCATATAGTCCTCACTGCCGTCAGTAATCTCATCGCCGCCCGCTTCACCATTGGCAATTACTATTACCGAATCACATACGGAAGTATCTCCGTCTACGCTTACACGGTTGAATGTGTGTTTTACGGCATTCTTCAAAGCCTTGCCGATAAGTTCACTGCTTATGTTGGCATCCGTCGTGAATACGGAAATCATGGTGGCAAGATTCGGATGTATCATGCCCGATCCCTTTGCCTGTCCTGCTATCGTGATCTCTCTTCCGTCCTTCATCGTGATCGTAGCAGCAACTTCCTTAGGTACGGTATCCGTAGTCATCATTGCATATTCGGAGTTGTGTGCACTTTGCTCATCGCTTGATAATGAATCAACAAGCGAAGGAACTGCCTTCAACATCTTATCGACGGGAAGCCTTGAACCTATGACACCCGTGGATGCAGTCATGATCTCGTCTGAACTGCAGCCTAACTTATCTGCAATCGCCGAAGCTATCTTATCGGCATCTTCAACGCCGATCTTTCCTACACCCGCATTTGCCACCTTACTGTTGATAACTATACCTCTGACCTTTTTGCCGCTGTTAATGATATCTATCGTTCTTGTAAGAGAGTGTCCCTTAACAAGATTGCCGGTATAAACGCCTGCAACGTTTGCAGGTACGTCAGATACTATCAGTGCAACATCAAGATAGGATGACTTGGGATCATCCTTATTGATGTTGGCGGGATCTTCGCATTTCATTCCTGCGGATACGCCGCTTGCTTTAAAGCCTTTAGGTAATGTTATGTATGCTTCTTCCATTTCGCGCCTCTTATCAATGGTGGAAGAGTCTTATGCCGGTGAAAGCCATAGCCATGTCGTACTTGTTGCATGTCATGATTACATGATCATCCCTGATGGAGCCGCCGGGCTCTGCTATGTACTTAACACCGCTCTTATAAGCTCTCTCGATGTTATCGCCGAACGGGAAGAAAGCATCGGAACCCAAAGCTACGTCAGTGTTCTTGGAAAGCCACTCCTTCTTCTCGGCGTCTGTTAATACTTCAGGCTTCTCCTTAAACAGAGTCTGCCATGTACCGTCTCTTAATACATCATCATGCTCATCAGAGATGTAAACATCAATGGTGTTATCCCTGTCAGGTCTTCTTATGTCGTCAACGAACTTCAATCCCATAACCTTCGGGTGCTGACGCAGCCACCAGATATCAGCCTTGTTACCTGCAAGTCTCGTACAGTGAATACGCGACTGCTGTCCGGCACCGATACCGATCGCCTGTCCGTCCTTAACATAGCAGACAGAATTACTCTGTGTGTACTTCAATGTGATAAGAGAGATAAGAAGATCAGTCTTCTTGTCATCAGGGATCGTCTTGTTATCAGTAACGATATCATCTAGAAGATCCTCGTTAATGAAAAGATCGTTTCTTCCCTGCTCGAAAGTAACGCCGTAAACCTGCTTCTTCTCGATGGGATCAGGCTGGTAATCGGGATCGATCTTGATAACGTTATAAGTACCCTTACGCTTTGTCTTAAGGATATCGAGCGCCTCATCCGTATATCCGGGAGCGATGATGCCGTCAGAAACCTCACGTGCAAGCATTGTTGCAGTAATGGCATCACATGTATCGGATAAGGCAACAAAGTCACCATAGGAACTCATTCTGTCAGCGCCTCTTGCTCTTGCATATGCACAGGCGATGGGAGAAAGCTCACCTAAGTCATCTACAAAGTAGATCTTTGCTTCAGTCTCAGAAAGGGGCTTACCCACTGCTGCACCTGCGGGAGATACATGCTTAAAGGAAGTTGCAGAAGGAAGTCCTGTTGCCTTCTTAAGTTCCTTGACAAGCTGCCATCCGTTAAAGGCATCGAGAAGATTGATATAACCGGGCTTACCGTTCAAAACTTCAATGGGAAGTTCTGAACCATTCTCCATAAAGATCCTTGAAGGTTTCTGGTTGGGGTTACAACCGTACTTAAGCTGCATTTCGTTAGACATGTATCATCCCTCCTTAACGTTCTTGTTTACGATTCTTGTTGTGGCTTCACCTGTTGCAATGTCAATGAACTTAACAAACAGGGATACTTTGTTCTCTTCATTCAAGCTGTTCCAGATCATGTCCGTGAACGAATCGATATCACCGTCGATCCCTACCTTCTCGGGCTCTCCTTCGAAGCTCGGCAACGGATTTCCGTCACCCATATATGTGTGGATGAATCTTCCGTCACCTGACAAAGGATTGTTATAAGCAAATGTATATCTCTGGCATGAATCGGGATTACCGTCAGCTGACTTTAAGATGGACATTGCATAGTTAAACGTACCGTTCTCAACATGAAGGATACCTGATATCCTGGGAGTATAGTTGGGAGCATCGTCCTCGAACTCTCTTCCTCTCAAGCTCATCTCGAAAGTCTGCTGCTTATCCATAAGCTCGTAGATAGTATCCGTCTGATCTCCGTTAGTTACGATAGTCTTGTTACCGAGGACTCTGACGGGAGAATAGATGATGAGGTGCGGATCAGTAAGCTTTGAAGGATCAAATGCTTCGGTCTTGATTCCATCCTCAGTAGCCGTAAATACACGGTTTCTGGAGTTAACGCTTCTGCCCATGATGAAGTAAGCGGTAACGGCATTCTTTCCGTCAGCGGACTTACCGATGACGATTCCTCTTCCGGGATACGGATTTGACTTAAGAAGTTCAGAGATGTTCAACTTTTCCATAAAATCATTCCTTTACATATGCAATATTATTTTTAATCTCAATCTTTCCTTGTGCGAACAACCCGATGGCTCTGGGGAGGATATCCTGTTCGCATTCTTTCATTATCCTCTTCTGTAATGTCTCAGGTGTATCGTCAGGCAAAACATCAACGCACTTTTGAAGCAGGATGGGTCCCTCATCGTAATTCTCATTTACAAGATGGACCGTTGCACCGGATACTTTAACACCTCTTGCGAGGGCTGCCTCATGAGGCCTGATGCCGTACATGCCCTTTCCGCAGAATGCGGGGATAAGTGCAGGATGAATGTTAATGATCCTGTTGTTATATGCCTTAACTGTCTTCTCGCCGAGAAGTGACAGGTAACCTGCAAGAACGATAAGTTCCGCACCGGCTTCCTTAAGCTTATCAACTACGGCTTCATCCCACTGCTCACGGCTCTCATATGCCTTAACTGACATAACTACGGAAGGAATGCCGTTATCGGCAGCTCTTTGAAGTGCATAGGCATTCTCATTGGACGCTATTACAAGACTTATCTCAACATCCTTAAGTTTTCCTTCCTTGATGCGGTCTATGATCGCCTGAAGATTAGTGCCTCCGCCTGATACAAAAACTGCTATCTTCATAGATTTGTCACCTGATGTACGCTCTTTTCAAAGTCAACGGGCTTACCTGCAACATAATTACCGTCGAAGCAGGCAGAACATGTATCACAGATCAGGCCGCCCAAGGCATTTCTTAACTCAGGCAGAGTGATGTAACCCAGAGAATCTCCGCCGATCATCTCACAGATCTCATCGACCGTCATGTGAGTTGCAGGAAGTTCCTTATCTGAAGATGCGTTAACACCGTAGCAGCACGGATACTTGACCTCAGGAGATGCAAGACGTACATGAACTTCCTTGGCACCGTTATCTCTTAAGAATCTGATGATGTGCTTAGTGGTTGTTCCTCTTACAAGAGAGTCATCAACGATGGCGATCCTCTTACCCTGGATAGCTTCCTTCAAAACGGCAAACTTCATTCTAACAGCAAGTTCTCTTTGCTCCTGTGTACTCTTAATGAATGTTCTTCCGACATACCTGTTCTTAAGAAGTCCCATTCCGTAAGTAACACCAAGACCATCGGCAAAGCCCAAAGCGGCGGCGTTACCGGAATCGGGAGCACCGATAACGAGATCGCAGTCGCAAGGATAAAGCCTTGCAAGTGCCTTACCTGCTTCGTATCTTGACTTAAATACATTGGTTCCGTCGATAACAGAATCAGGACGGGCAACATAAACATACTCGAAGATGCATACCTTACCGTTCTTGATACGCTCTTCTGAACTGATCGAATCATTGAAGTAAACACTTGATACCGCGTCCTTGGAGATCGTGAGTATCTCACCGGGCTCAAGGTTTCTTATGTACTCGGCATCAAGAGCATCAAAAGCGCAGTTCTCTGATGAGATCATCCATTCATTGCCCTTCTTACCGAGTGAAAGAGGTCTTAATCCGTACGGATCTCTTATGCCGATGAGATTATCATCCGTCATGATGACCAAAGCATATACACCCTGGAGCTCCTTCATCGTCTTGAGGATAGCTTCCTGCATCGTATCCGTGATTACCCTGTTACGTGAGAACAGTGAAAGAATAAGCTCAGTATCCGTATTTGTCTGGAAGATGGCACCCTGATTCTTGAGTTCCTCCCTGATCTGCTCGGCATTAAGGATCACGGAATCAGCACTAAGAGCAACATTACCCACTCTGGACTTGATGACAACAGGCTGGATTCCGTCGGGACCGACAATACCGTCAGAACCTCTTGCGTGAGCTACGGCACAAGAACCGCCGAGAGCAGAAAGGGTTACTTCATCAAAGATATCGGCAACCATGCCCTCTCTTTTATGGACCATAAAGGAACCGTTATTGTTAATTGCAATACCTGCAGCTTCCTGTCCCCTGTGCTGAAGTGAGAAAACACCATAGTACGCAGTCTTTGCCGTACCCTCGTCCTTACCTGTCCTGTTAATTACTCCGAAAATACCACTCATATCAAAGACCGGCCTCCTTAAGTTTCTCTTTAAGCTTAGCTTCCTTGGTGTCTACGGAGGAAGCGAGTTCTTTCTTGTACTCGATAAGCTTAGCTGCTACTTCCTCATCCTTAACAGCGATGATCTCACATGCAAGAATTGCCGCATTGGATCCGCCGTCAATGGCTACTGTTGCTACGGGGATACCCGAAGGCATCTGTACTGTTGCATAAAGGGCATCAACACCGTTTAATGCGCCGCCCTTACAAGGTACTCCGATTACCGGGAGAATAGTATTAGAAGCCAATACGCCTGCGAGGTGTGCAGCAAGTCCTGCTGCAGCTATGATCGCACTGAAGCCGTTATCACGTGCTTCCTTTGCAAGCTTTTCAGCCTTGGAGGGACTTCTGTGTGCAGAAGCGATATGAACCTCATAATCGACTCCAAACTTCTTTAAGTTCTTAAAACAACCTTCCATTACCGGGAAGTCTGAATCAGAACCCATGATTACCAATACTTTGTTCTGTGCCATGATCACCATCTCCTGTTATTATTCGTCTTCTTGATTCCAGTTAAGTTTATCCATTACGCGGTAATAATCGTCTGAACCCCATTCATAAGGTCTCGGACAATAATCATTCGAGGCAAAACTCGTCTGACTGTATGGAATGACCGTCAGATTATAATCCTCAACATATGAATTTGTCTCATCCATTATGAATTCACATGTAACAATGCATGAATCGGGATCGGAAAGACCCGTATTACCGCCAAAACAGAAATTCGACAGACTGTAAAGGATATATCTGCCGTTATAAAGCTCGATAGGCTCAAGTCTGTGAGGATGAGCGCCTACTACGATATCAACCCCGTAATCGATGAGGGCGTGTCCCACATAGATCTGATCATTAGTGGGCTCATAGTATCTCTCTATTCCCCAGTGACAGGATGCGATTATTATCTGGCAGCCTGCAGCCTTCAATTCATCAATAAGGGGATAAGCAGTTTCCGCAGTATCACCGTTACCGATCATATCGATACCGAACATACCGATCTTGATCCCCCTTACTTCATATATCGCAGTCTGATGCTGGTTGCTCCAAAGGATACCTGCACCTTCGAGAGTCTGCTGTGTCTGTATCAGACCTTCCTCCCAGTAATCATAACTGTGGTTATTAGAAAGGTTAACAGCCTCTATGCTTCCGTTTACAAGTATCTGTACCGTCTCGGGTGCACTTGCAAATACGAATTCCTTAGTCATGTGAGAAGCAGTCTCATCACCATATGTTCCTTCGAAGTTTGCTAGAGTCATATCGTCCTGTGACAGATACTCTGCACAGTTCTGGAAACAATACTCATAATCATCTCCTACGACAGCATCAAAACTTCCGGGGGAACCGCTCCATGCAAGTGCATCAGCGAGTGTAAGATCTCCGAGGAAATTAACTACTATGTGCTCGGGAGTCGGAGTAGGTGTCGGTGTTGACGTTGGTTCAGGAGTCGGAGTAGGTGTACTAACGGGCTCCGTCTGGATAGTAGTAACGGATACTTCAGTTTGCGCAGGCGTCATCTGCGGTATGGAACACGCAGACAAAACTAAGGTTGCGGACAGAACCGCGCTTATGAGTCTTATTTCGCGAGGTATCTTTACTTTAAACAATTCTTACGTCAACCTTCCTCAGGAATCTCAAAATCCTGACCGAGAATAAGAGCTCTTACAAACAGTCCGGAAGGAGAAAGCATCTCATCAGGCCAATGTGCCGCTATTTTCTGTTCTACGGTAAAGTTATTGGAATACAGTCTCAGTGCGTTGGATGATTCAGTATTTGAACCGCCGATAGACCAGTTACACCAGGACAGTCCATTCTCGTTTATGAATTCCATCCACTCATTTGTCTCTTCATAGTAGACTCCGCCTCCGCCTGAATCCTGAGACGTTCCCCACTCAGTGATAAAAATGGGAAGTCCGTTGTCAAGTGCAGTCTGCGCTTTGTCTCTTAAATCCTGTCCGTGTGAACCGGCATAGAAATGAAGAGTATACATGATATTATCACCGCTTAAAGGATTCAAAGATGCCTCATCAACATCCTGACTCCAGTTCGGTGTACCAACGATGATTATGTTATCGGGATCGTTCTCACGTATAGCAGCGATGACTTCTTCAGCATAAGGCCTGATCGTGTTATTCCAATCAACTGCCTGCTCGGGATCATCGATCCTTTCGCCGTTAGGTTCATTACAGATCTCGTAGATGACATTCGGATATTCTCCGTACAAAGATGAGATCCTGGAGAAGAAATCAATTGCTTCTTCCTTGTATTCGTTCGGATCTCCGTCGTAGAGGATATGCCAGTCAATGATTACATATACGCCATGTGCGATGAGAGTATCAGTATAGGTGCATACATCCTCAAAGTATCTTTCAGGATCATATGTATATCCGTTATCATATCCTCTCGTCGTCATTGCAAGTCTGATAACGGAACATCCCCAGTCCTGAATAAGGGTGTCAGCAACATCATCGCTGAAGAAATTATATGTGGAGATAAGACCGCAGCTGCTCATTCCTCTAAGCTGCACGGGCTCACCGTTTTCATTCACCAAAGAAGTACCCGATACACTCAACTGACCGTTGACTTCAACGGGAATATCGGTAACCTGAGGCGTACTCATGGGACCGATCGCAGCCTCTGTCTCAACAACAGATTCACTTACTTCAGTTTCCGCTAATGACTCCAAAGAAACAGGTGCACCTTCAGTCATTACCGGTAAAGTCTCAGCAGGAAGTCTTGATGAACATCCTCCCGTAAATAAGGCAAAAGAAAGAACAGAAACCAGGACAATCTCAAAGCATTTTGACTTCATAGAAACCCTCACGAAAAAAGATAATTCAGTATATAATTTAAGCGCTCTTAATTCAATAATCGATTCCCTGATATTATTGACTCCGATTTATAATAATGTCATACTTTGTTAACATAAACCTTTGCTTCAAGATATATAATTTAAGTAGTTAAATTTAATGAATATGAGGTGTAACGGATGTCACGAGTAGACAGTTTGCGTAATAAGATCTTGAAGCTGGCTGCTAAGGGCAAGCTTGATGGACTTATTAAACTTTCCGGTGATTCCGATGAGGCAGTACGCACAGAGGTCGCTATTGCAATGGGACAGATCACTACTTACGAGTCCGGCATGGCGCTTATACCTCTTCTTCGAGATTCTTCCCCCTCAGTAAGAGCTGCAGCAGCAACATCGGCGGCAGATATCGGAGCCAAGCATTGCGAAGAATACGTTAAGAAACTGGCTTTTGCAGATTCAGATCCTAATGTCAGACAGATAGCAAAGAGTGCATTTGACAGACTTAAGGACAGAGTTGTTTGACAGAAGTTTAGATTTATAAAACAATAAGGTTGTCTCTTAAACGGGGCAACCTTTTAAGTTTACGGAAGCAAAATGATAGGAGAATAAGATGAAGAGGATCCTCGTAACCGCAGGTGGAACAGCAACTGCCTGGCACATATCAAACGTAGCAAAAGAGTTCTTTAAAGATGATATCGAGGTTCATGTATGTGATACCAATGATTCTTATCTTGTCCCTTCCGTTGTCGTTGCAAAGAAGGTACACAAAGTTCCTCCTGTTGTTGCTTCAGACTATACTGATCACATTAAGAGAATAGTTAAAGAGGAAGGAATTGACCATATCGTTCCTCTTATCCCGCAGGAAGCATATCTGTTTGCAAAAGACAGTGACTTCGTTAAAGAAAACGGCATTACGAGTTCAGCAGCATCATTAAAGACCACGGACATGCTTGCCGATAAGCTTAACATGTATAAGACTCTTTGTGCCGTAGGCATCCCTACGCCTAAGGTGTATAACCTTGATGAGATAGATCCTAACGAGCTTTACTTAAGAAAGCCCCGTCTGGGATTCGGATCTTTGGGTGTTGCTGTAATCAAAGGCGCAGAGACCATACCTGAAGACTCAATCTATCAACAGTACTGCAAAAGTGATGACTATGATGAGATCACAGTTGAAGTATGCAATACGGACGAGCTTCGCATCTTCTCAAGAAGAAGGATCGCCACGAAGGCCGGTGTCTGCGTAAAGGCTGAACCTGTCGATAACGAGGTCTTCTTCCCTTTCATAAAGAAACTGGTTGATAACGTTGAGTGTCCGGCTGCTTTCAACGTTCAGTTCCTGCGCCACAAGGGCGAATGGCTTATGTTCGACTGCAATTTAAGGCTTGGAGCAGGAACGGGATTATCCACTGCCATAGGATTTCAGTTAACAAGAGCATTCCTTGCGGATATTGTGGGTATAAAGGCTCAGGACTCTTGGTTTGATGTCAATAAGAATGCCAGGTCCGTTCTACGCGTATATCAGGAGATCGTAATCGAATGACATTAGTATTTGATCTTGACGGAACCATAATAGACAGTTCTTCCCGTCATCACATTCTGATGAAAGAACTGTTGTCCGATAACGGTATTTCCACCGCTTCCGACTTTGCTGACGAATACATGAAGTTTAAAGCTGACGGCAACAGCGGAAAGCGATACCTTACATCCGTCATGGAATTAGACGAACAAACCGCATCTTCAATTCAAAATGAATGGATACGAAGGATCGAAGACGAATCCCTGCTTTGCTTTGATGAGCTCTACCCTGATGCATTAAACACTTTAAACAAGATAGAAGATAACATAATCTTCCTGACGATTCGAAGCAATGAAGAAGGATTAAGAAACGAGCTTAAGAGACTTAACATAGACAATTATCCGGTCGTTGTTCTTTCTCACGGAATGAACAAAGCCGATGCTTTAAGGAAGATAGACGGTGATTTAACTATTGTTGGTGATACTGAGATCGATTATCAGGCAGCACTTGATGTGAATGCCGACTTCTACATATTAAACAGAGGCTTCCGTAGCAAAGAATACTGGGACAAAAGAGACGTCCCTTCTCATGATGACTTAAGTGAACTGATCAAATAAAAACACCGGGCAACAACCCGGTGTTTATCATTATCCGTTAATACAGATATCAGTCAGCTGCAGCAACAACCTTTTCTGAAATCGCAGCCTCATCACCGATGACAACAACATTCGGATGAAGCTGGAGGATAGATGCGGGTACCGAAGGTGTCACGGGACCTGTGAAAGCC
This sequence comes from Clostridiales bacterium, assembly GCA_017958365.1. GTDB lineage: Bacteria > Bacillota > Clostridia > Saccharofermentanales > Saccharofermentanaceae > Saccharofermentans. The sequence goes on along the minus strand of JAGDCV010000061.1, from coordinate 7,461 downwards.
TTCTCAACTATGTCCTTCTTACCTGCGCCGGTTGCCATCAGGATGACCGTAGTGGACTTCATGATGTAACCGATACCCATCGTATATGCCTGAGTGGGAACCTCATCGATCTTGCCGTTGAAGAACAATCTGGCATTATCCTCGATAGTCTGCTTCTCAAGGTCAATGCACTGTGTGTTAACACAGAAAGCATCTGCGGGCTCATTGAAGCCGATGTGTCCGTCTCCGCCGATGCCGAGAAGTTGTATGTCAAGGTGACCTAATGACTTTAAGATCGCATCATAATCCGTGCAGGCCTTAACGGCATCAGCCTCAAGACCGTCGGGTACGAATGTGTTCTTCTTATCGATATTCACGTGATCGAACAGATTTGTGTTCATGAAGTATCTGTAAGACTGGTCGTGGTCACCGCCAAGACCTCTGTACTCATCAAGGTTTGCCGTTACCACACGGGAGAAGTCAAGGCTTCCCTCCTTATAGAAATCAACAAGTGCCTTGTATGTTCCAACAGGTGTGGAACCGGTTGCAAGTCCTACCTTGCAGTCAGGCTTGAGTCTTATCTGTGATGCGATAAGTTCAGCGCACGCTTTTGAAGCCTCTTCATAAGTGGCTTTTCTGATTACTCTCATCTTCGTTCCTCCAGGTTTTCTTGGTATCGTTTACTCTTCTTCTGTCTTAACTACGATGTTGTCCTTATCCTTATAGATCGAGTGATCGGGAACAATTCCTCTTACCATTGAAAGAGGATAGATATTCGTATGAGGTCCAACAACAGTACCGGGATTCAATACGCTGTTACAGCCAACCTCAACGTTATCACCTAACATTGCACCGAACTTGCGAAGACCGGTCTCATATGTTCTGCCCTCGCCTCTTACGATGACATTCTTTCTGTCAGCCTTGATATTGGATGTGATGGCACCTGCGCCGAGGTGAGCCTTATAACCCAATACGGAATCTCCAACGTAGTTATAGTGAGGAACCTCAACCTTATTAAAAAGGATTACGTTCTTAAGCTCTGTAGAGTTACCTACAGTAGCTCCCTCACCTACGATCGCGCTTTCCCTTATGAAAGCGCACTGTCTTACCTTGGCACCCTTGCAGATGATGGCAGGACCGTGGATATAAGCTGAAGGAAAGATCTCTGCATCCTTTGCAATCCAGACATCCTCACCTACTTTGTCATATTCATCAGGGCTTAACGTGGGACCGAGCTTCAAGATGAATTCCTTGATCTTGGGAAGAACTTCCCAAGGATAAGTACATCCTTCAAAGATGTCCTTGGCTATGGTCTCGTTAAGATCATACATATTGCTTATCAATGCAGTTTCCATATGAATACCTCTTTCTTAGAATGATCAGTCTGCTGCCAGACCTGCACCCTTGATAACGTCGATGAGCTGGTCTACATACTTCTCACAGATCTCATCCGTACTTGCCTCGACCATGACTCTGATCTTAGGCTCAGTACCGGAAGCACGAAGAAGAAGTCTTCCGTCGCCGCCAAGCTCCTTGTTGACCTTATCAACTGCTTCGAGAACAACAGGATTCTCCTGAGCTTCCTTCTTGTCCTTAACAACGATATTCTTGAGGCACTGAGGGAACATCTTCATCTCACCTGCAAGCATCGACAAAGGAAGCTTCTTATCAAGCATCGTCATCATTACCATAAGTGAAGTAAGGATACCGTCACCCGTCGTTGCATACTTTCCGAAAATGATATGTCCTGACTGCTCACCGCCAAGAACATAACCGTTCTGCATCATGTTCTCTGCAACATACTTATCTCCGACGTTTGTCTTCTCGGTATTGATACCGATAGCCTCACAGGCTTTGTAAAGACCCATGTTGGACATGATGGTTGTGACGATAGTATCTCCGTCGAGAAGACCGTTCTCCTTGAGATACTTACCGCACATATACATGACCTGGTCGCCGTTTACTTCTTCACCGTTCTCATCAACGCACAAACATCTGTCTGCATCACCGTCGTATGCAAAACCGACATTAAGTCCGTTCTCGACAACGTACTTCTTAAGGCTCTCCATATGAGTAGAACCGCAGTTTAAGTTGATGTTTACGCCGTCAGGTGTGTTATTGATTACATAAACCTTCGCACCAAGAGCCTCATAAACAGCTCTTGCAATATTCCATGAAGCACCGTTGGCACAGTCAAGTCCGACCTTCATGCCGTTGAATCCTCTTGTAGGAATGGACATGAGATATCCGATATAACGGTTTCTTCCGGCAGCGTAGTCGATAACGTTACCCATCTTCTCACGCTCTGCCAAAGGAAGTTCCTCGATCTCACCGTCAATATAAGCCTCGATCTTCTCCTCGATCTCGGGCTCGATCTTATGACCGTTAGCTCTCATGATCTTGATGCCGTTGTCATAGAAAGGGTTGTGGGATGCGGAGATCATTACGCCGCAGTCGAATCCGTCAGTTCTGCAGCAGTATGAGACTGAAGGTGTTGTGGATACATGAAGCAGATAAGCATCTGAGCCTGAAGATGTGATACCTGCGGAAAGAGCATACTCGAGAGTATAAGAACTTCTTCTTGTATCCTTTCCGATTATGATCCTGGCTCTGCCGTCATCATGATTCTGTCCGTAATACCAGCCGATATAACGACCGATCTGGAATACGCGCTCTGCCGTAAGTTCCTTGTTAGCTTCACCTCTGAAGCCGTCAGTACCAAAGTATTTACCCATAAAAAACTCCTTGATCTGTTTTCAGTAAAATTATACCAATAAAGTCGGATTTCCAAACATTTTATTCAACCGTAACGCTCTTAGCCAGATTACGGGGCTTATCGACATCACAACCCTTATTGACAGCCATGTAGTAAGCGAACAGCTGACAGGGCAAAACGCCGAGGATCGGTGCAAATATCTCATCGCAATCAGGGATAATGAACTTCTCATCACATGAGAAACTCATCTTGCCCAATCTTTCGGGTATGATCGCAAGCACCGTAGCACCACGTGTCCTAACCTCCTTGATGTTCGATTCCATCTTGGAAGCGAGGTCATCCTGTGTGATTGGAGATACGACGAGAGTGCCGTCCTCGATCAATGCGATGGTACCGTGCTTCAACTCACCGCCTGCATAAGCTTCGGAGTGAATGTATGATATCTCCTTAAGCTTCAAAGAAGCCTCCATGGAAAGATAATAATCAAGTCCTCTTCCCATGAAGAAGATCGAGCTTGCATTAAACTGCTTGGATGCAAATCTCTGTATCTGATTCTGCTTGGAAAGAATGGTCTTAAGTTTCTCAGGGATCTCCAGAAGTTCCTGATGGTACTTGAGATACTGCTCTTCTGTTATCTTATCCAAAGCTTTTGCAAACTTGATCGCAATGAGATACATGCAGCCTAACTGTGTCGTGTATGCCTTTGTCGAAGCAACGGAGATCTCGGGACCTGCAGCCGTATAAAGAACATAATCCGCTTCTCTTGCGATGGTGCTTCCGATCACGTTAACAACGGCAAGAGTAGTGCTGCCCTTCTCCTTGGCGATCTTCATCGCATTTCTTGTATCAAGAGTCTCACCCGACTGCGAGATAACGATCGTAAGAGTATGCTCATCGATAAGAGGATCTGAGTATATGAACTCACTTGCCACACCGCATACAACGGGTATCCTGCAAAGCTTCTCGATAAGATACTTGCCGACACAACCTGCGTGATAAGCCGTACCGCAGGCAACGATGTTGATGTTCGTGTACTTGGACAAGAATTCCTTATCAACGGGTATGTGCTCAAGATAGATCCTGTTATCCTGAATCCTCGGACGGACAGTATTATCAAAAGCCTGAGGCTCCTCGAACATCTCCTTCATCATGAAGTGAGCATATCCGCCCTTCTGTGCTGCATCAGCATCCCACTCTACATGTGATACTTCATACTCAACGGGCTCGCCGTGAATATCCTTGATCTCGATTGAATCCTTCTTAAGGATGAGGTAGCAGTTGTCCTCCATGTATACAACATCTCTTGTATACTCGATCAAAGCCGTGATATCTGATGCAACGAAGTTCTCATTATCTCCGATTCCGATAACTATCGGGTTATCCTTCTTTGCACAGATAAGCTCATCAGGTCTGTCGACGCAGAGGATGCAAAGGGCATATGAACCTACGATATCTGCCAGAGCTCTGCATACGGCAGCCTCGATATCGTTGTTACCGGACTTTACGTAGTAGTATTCGATCAACTGTGCCGCCACTTCCGTGTCTGTTTCAGACTGGAACTTATAGCCGTGCTTCTTAAGGAACTTACGAAGTTCAGCGTAGTTCTCGATAATTCCGTTATGAACAACGCAGATCTTACCGTTCATGGAAAGATGAGGATGGGAATTCTCATCAGAAGGTGCTCCGTGAGTTGCCCATCTTGTATGACCTATGCCTGAAGTGATCTTGTTTGTGCGATGCTCTTCAAGCGTATATCCCTGCTCGGCTACCTCATCGGAAAGTTCATTGACACGGCCCTTCTTCTTAATGAGGTGCAACTGTTCGTCTTTAATAAAAGAAACACCGGCAGAATCGTAGCCACGATACTCCAGTGTCTTCAATCCTTTTATCAAAACGGAAAGCGTATTTCTGCTTCCGATATAACCTACAATGCCACACATAAGTGAAACCTCCTACTCTGATATGGCGGTATCGTTCAACGAATAGACAGTTACCGATACAGATTCCGGAACCTGTCTCTCCACTCTGAAATAAACATCTCTGTCGGCAGATCTTACTACTACCGGCAGATCAACAACTCCCGTCTGGGAAACAGCAGAATAATCGATGGTCGCGATTATGTCATCGGGCTTGATCGAATCAAGAGTATCCTGACGTCCGACAATCTCAAGTTCGACGGAATCTACAGGATAAGAGACATCGATATTCTCGGGAGTGGAATTACTGTCATATATGATGGGAACTGTAATGGATGTGGTAACTACAGGATTTGTATTAACCTGCATGTACATCCAAAGACCGAATGACATAAGAAGTGAAACAAGCATAAGCACGAGTCTAACACCGGGACCTACCGTTGCATTATTTGCAAGCTCCTCAGCCTTTGCGGTACGGATCTCGAGATTCTCGGAAACCTCACCTGCAGCCTCGGCAGCAGTAACATATGCTTTCTTAGCTTCTTCCTCAGCCTTCTTTCTTCTGGTCCTGCTGAAGAATCTTTTAAGACCTCTTGCCTTTGCCTTATTCTCCGAAGATACACCGAGAAGATAGTCAAGGTTAGCCTCAAGCTCGATGGAATCTTTCATCTCGTACAGATTACCGTTAACGGCAATGGACATCTTGCCTCTCTCTTCTGATACAACGACAACAACCGTGTCACCCATCTCACTTGCGCCTACGGCAGCTCTATGGCGGGTACCGGTCCTGTCAAGGTTGTGCATCGTAACAGATAAGGGCACATGACACCTTGCGGCTATGATCCTTCCGTCCCTGATGAGAAGTCCGCCGTCGTGCATGGGCGAGCCTTTATAGAATACGGACTGCAGTACCGAACTTGTTACGGACGAATCGAACCTGACAACATTCTCCTGTGTAATAAGCTCATCAAGACGTGTCTTTCTTTCAATGAGTATAAGAGCTCCCGTATAAGTGGAAGCCATCTCCTTACATGCCGTGCTTATCTCGTGAATGAACGTTGAAGTTATACCGTAATTATCGGAAGCTTCAGTCGTGAAGAAATTCTTGAATGATATGAAAGAACGAAGACCAACGGTCTCCAAAGCTCTTCTCAATTCAGGCTGGAACAGGACAATAAACAGGATTGCGAATACATAAAGCAATCTGTTGAATATATATCCCACCATCTGAAGTCCGAACAGTCCGCAGAGCAATACGAAGAAAAGAATGAGGATGATACCTTTAATGAGCTGCCATGCTCTCGACTGTCTTACGAACAAAAGGATCCAATAGAACAGCGCTGCAACAAGAAGTATGTCGACACCATAACGTATAACATCGACCGTACTTCCGAAGAATACGTAACCGCTCGAAATACTGTTGAATAATTCGGCGATAAAATCAATCAGTTGTCCTATTAAAGAATCACTGCCCATAACTAATTTATTTTAACACTAAGTTAAGTCTCAACAAAGGGTTTTCGACAGATGCGAGGTGTACTTTATGGGTGTCAATGCCGTATGAGATGAGGTTTTTTACCTCCTGTGCCATATTTGTCACGGAACCCGCAAGGCCTCCGGATTCTCCGTAGTATGTCCTTCCGCCCCTTACGGTTACGTCCGCATCTGCAAGTTTATAAACGCCGTCCGGCATCCCGGCACCGCGCATGGCATCTGAAACCACGATAAGCCTGTCCTCAGGTATAAGCTCGAAGAGCATCCTCAACACGGTAGGATCTATGTGTATCCCGTCGCAGATGACCTCGCAGAAGATCTTTTTATTATCAAAGGCAGCTCCCAGAACGCCCGGGGCTCGCTTAGAACAAGGTGACATCGCATTAAGAAGATGCGTAACGCTCGTAGCGCCCGCCTCAAATGCTTCACAGGCCTTATCGTAATCGGCTTCGGTATGCGCAAGAGACAAAACGTATGAGTTTGAAAACTCCTTTATGAATTCGATACCGCCATCAAGTTCCGGCGCGACATCTATTATCTTAAGCAGACCGGGATAATTCTTCTCGATCCTCTCAACTATCCTGCCTGCTTTCGAAGGCAGGATGCAGTAATCCCTGTTCTGAACTCCTGCCTTTGAAGGACTCATGAACGGGCCTTCAAGATGAATGCCCAATATATCCGCATATAAGCCGCCTTCTTCACGAAGCACATCCGAAGCCTTGGCCACTGCATCAAAGCATGCCATGATATTGTCTTCACTTATGGTCATCGTCGTCGGGCAGAATGCCTTTACCCCGAATTCGGGAAGTCTTCGTGCCATGTTAACGATCCCGCTTACGGATGCGTCGGAAACGTCCTCGCCAAATGCACCGTGAATATGAGTATCTATGTACATAGGATCTTCAAACATACAGATATTATCTCATAAAACAAAGAAGGCTGCCCATATGGACAGCCTTCGTTAAGTCATCAGAATTAAGATCAGATGCAGCCCTGAGCGAGCATAGCATCAGCAACCTTGAGGAGACCTGCGATGTTAGCACCGACAACATAGTTGTTCTCGTGACCAACCTCTGTAGCTGTTGAATCAACAGTCTCGAAGATGTTCTCCATGATGCCCTTGAGCTTAGCGTCAACTTCCTCGAATGTCCAGGAAAGACGAGCGCTAGTCTGGCACATCTCAAGACCGGATGTTGCAACACCACCGGCGTTAGCAGCCTTACCGGGGCAGAAGAATACGTTGTTCTCCTGGAAGTAAGAGATTGCATCAGGTGTAGTAGGCATGTTAGCGCCCTCACCGACGATCTTTACGCCGTTAGCAACGAGTGCCTTTGCAGACTCGAGGTTAAGCTCGTT
>JAGDCV010000060.1 GCA_017958365.1 Clostridiales bacterium | reverse complement strand
TTTGCCTCCTAGAATGGATAATCTTCTCCCTCGTTTGTTATGAACCTGTGCCCCTCAAAGTCTTCGCGTCTGTTCTCGAACAACTCCTGCAGTATCCCCGCAGCTTCGTAGGATGACAACGGTGCGGGATTATCCGCCCTGCCGTCGGTCCTGATCCAGCCCGGATGCACGCAGAAGATATTCACCTTCTTCTCATCCCTGATCGTATTCCAGATGTTCATGGTCGCCATGTTAAGTGCGGCCTTTGCCATGCCGTAGTCGATCTGCGCCGTGCGGTAACACTTGGAGATGCTTCCCGCCTCCGATGATATGTTCATTATAAGTGCTGTCATGTTTGACCTTTGAAGCAGCGGGAAGAATGCCTTGATGACTCTCATCGCACCGACTGCCGTGATGTCGACCGTCCTTGCGATGTAGTCGAGATCGGCATCGAAGAAACCCTTATCGCAGTCGGGTGAGACCGACACCGCATTGTTGATGATAAGGTCGAGATGGTCGATCTTGTTTTCCAATTGCGCGGCTGCCGCCTCGACTGACTTCGTGTCGCTTATGTCCATCGTAAGAACGATGAGTTTGTCCTGATAAGTTTTCTGAAGTTCCTCGAGTCCGTCGTTCATCTTATGGACGGTCGCGACAACAGTGTCACCGCGCTCGAGATATCTTAAGACGAGGTTAAAACCGAGGCCAACCTTCTTGCCCGCACCCGTTACCATTATGTTCTGTGACATGTTTATCTCCTTGTATGCTTTTCGCGCTGGTTATGGAAGGAACTTGCCTGATGCAAGATAGAGCTGATACCACTCGTTATGCGTAAGATCCACATTCGAAGCGGCGCACAGATCTTTCAGATGCTCAGGATTCATGGTGCCTGCGATGACCTGCATCTTGGCAGGGTGTCTCAGGATCCATGCAATCGCGATAGCGGACTTGCTGACGTTGTACTTCTCACCGAGCGTCTTGAGGCAGTCGTTCAACTCAGGGAAATCGGGGTTATCGATGAAGCTTCCCTGGAACATGCCGACCTGAAGCGGTGACCAGGCCTGTACAGTGATGTCGTTCAGGCGGCAGTAGTCGAGTATGCCGTTGTCGCGGTCGATGGAGCGGTCTGTCGTCTTGTTGTTAAGGTACAGCGCCGCGTCGATGATCTGAGTCTGGTCGAGTGAGAACTGCAGCTGGTTGAAGATAAGCGGCTGCTTAACGTACTTCTTAAGAAGTTCGAGCTCGCCCGGAGTAACGTTACTTACACCGAAGTACTTAACCTTACCTGATGTATAGAGCTTATCGAATGCTTCTGCCACTTCTTCCGGGTCGAACAGAAGGTCCGGGCGGTGCAGCAGTAAAACATCGAGGTAATCCATCTTAAGTCTAGAAAGGCTCTCGTCAGCACTTTGCAGGATATCGTCACGGCTCCAGTCGAACTCCTTCCTGTCGAAGTGAAGTCCGCACTTACTCTGGATGATCACATCCTCTCTTTTGATGCCTGTCGTCGGGAATGCATCGCCGAATCTTGTCTCGGCTTCACCGTCTCCGTAGCAGGTTGCGTGATCGTAGAAGTTGATGCCGTTCTCCTGAGCGACGCGGATCATGTTGGCCGCGTCTTCCACTGACAGTGAAGGCATACGCATGCACCCGAGAATAATACGGGAGACATCTGCGGGTCCGTTTACGATATCAAGTTTCTTCATTTGTTGTACCTCCTTGAGGGTATTAATATCGGCTCCAGGGTCTCCTTTGACCCAGTCTGAATTTTGCCATTACGCCAACCATGGCAAACGCGCCCCCAAAGGATAATGCATGTGCTCTGTAGGAACTTTCAGCCGGCTTCTCACCGATGTAACAGGAACCCGGATCGAAGTGCTGGTAGTGAACCGTGACCCTGTCTCCTACATCAGTCGCGTACATGTTAACGCCGGTCGCCACATACTCTTTACCGTTCACATCGAATGTCGCGTAGTACTTTCTGTAACCGAATCCGCGTCCGACATTTATGGTCTTACTTATCTCAACCACTGTACCTGTCGTTGTTGCAAGGCATGCCTTTTCCTTGAGAGAGGCCTTGTGCTGAAATATACCTGCCAAACCCGCACATATGGCAGTGACGATAAGTCCTACGATAAACAGGATGTTGCCGATGTTCTTAAGTGTTTCCATTTCTATCCCTCTTTTCTATCCCATAAAAATCCCGGGCGCTGATGCACCCGGGAAAATTATAACATTTATAATGACTGTTATTAATATCAGAATTCGACTGTCTCGGGAGCTGCAGTGAATGAACTGAACGTAGCCTTGGCACTCTTAAAATACAGTACCTGTGTATTCTCGTCGTCAGGGTTGTACATGGCCTTGAGGTTCGGATACTTATCAAGCATTGCAACCTTAACTTCCTTTCTCGGATCGTCTGCCATCTCGCCTGCGACCCTTACCCACGCACCATCCTTGAAAGCCGTTATCTCTACCTTCGGGTTAGCTGCGATCTGCTTGGATACATCCTTTACCTTGCCTGTCTGGATATAGAGCTTATCCTCATAAACAAGGATCGTACCGAACGGTCTAACGCGCGGCTGGTCACCCTCAACAGTTGCAAGATAGTATGTCCCTGCCTCCTCTAAGAATGTTGCCACCTTATTGATTGCACTCATGATCTGTCCTCCTTTTGATTACCTATTTGATTTGTATGAATTATACATCAATGTCTATCTGTTCGGTTACTTCACCTGTTTGTGTATCGATCACCGGGAATTTCCTGGACCCGATTGGTGTCCTGTCTCTTTTTAATGAGAACACATCTGTCGAGATGACATTGCCTTCGCGGGTGATCTGCTCGACCGGCGTATGTCCGACGACCTGTATGTACTTTCCCGAGCCGTACATCGGATCGGGTGCCGACTGCGGACGGAACCACATCGGCGAATCGATTCCCCACATGATCTCTTCATTAAGATTGTTGATCGTCCTTATTACTTGATCGACATCGTCACGCTTGTCCTTATCCACATGCTTCATTACGAATTCATTCGTTAGTCCGCCGTGAAGGAATAACGTATTGTCGATCCTGTGGATATAAGCGATCTTGTCCTGCGAGTCGAGCGAGCGCTTCAGTGTTATGAGTTTACTGTTTACTATGCTCTCGGCGAAGTAGGAATAACCTGTCTCGAGAAATCTCCATACATAGCTTTGATCGTGATTGCCGTAGCACCAGAGAGTATCGGGATGATCTTTTGCAAACTTGATCGCCGCATCGAATGTCCGGGTGTACAGATCGAGGTTCAGTTCCTGCTTCCAATCGTCAGGAATGTCCATAAGGCAAACTGCCCTGTCCGCCCGTCCGGCGTCCAGGATCTTCGCCGCCTTAACAAACATCTCCGGCTTCAAATGCACATCCGGTATAACTAACGCTCTCATTCCTCTATTCTACCAAATTCGTGGATGTTGCTATGCGAATTTTGTAATTGAAGTTTGTGCATGTGCGGAATCCGTCAAATCGCGTACTTACTTTTCCGAGTTCAGAGCCAAAAGTACGTACATATGCCCAAATCGAGCGATTTGCGTACTTACTTTTCCGAGTTCAGAAGCAAAAGTACGTACACACACCCGCCTTACAAACGCAAATATCCCCTACCTTGTCGTTTTTTGTCGATAATTGTATCCATTTGTCGTCCAATCCCACCTTCAAGGCGGATAGAATAACTAATATGATTGTTAATAAACTACATCACGAGTTTTTACTCTCTTACTATAAGGAACAATACATGAAACTACCGCATGGCCGGCCGGAGAATCATCGAGGTCGTCCTGTTATTGCGGTCACTTATGACCCGAACGATAAGACCGTCACGCCTAAGCATACAAAGCGCTACGTCATCACGACCAAGGAAGGCCGGCTGTACGAGAAACTGACCCGCGAAGCGGAACAGATAAGACATACATTAGCAGAACTTGAATATGAGTGGAATTCCACATACAGGCACGAACCGGTGAACATCAAATTCCCTCTTCATAAGAAATCATATACGGGAATCACCAAAGACGAATTCATGAACGGGAAACCTAATCAGAACAAAAGAGAATTCGATAACGAGATCTTCTACAACGGCCAAAGATTAAGGTCAAAGAACGAGATAGTTGTCTGCCAGGCATTCGAGAAGATGGGATATGAGTATAAGGCCGAGTTGTTGATCCAGAGGGATGAATTCTACTCGTTCGCCCCGGACCTTACTTACTACATTAAGGAATTGGAAAAGCCGGTCGCGCTGGAGATTGACGGAGCTATGGATAAGGATGGCTACTTCGAGAAAGCAACTGACAGAAAGAAATACTATGTGAAGAAAGGATTCAAGGAATTCAAAGATGTTGTTTTCTTCAGATTAAACGACGGAAGATCATTCGACTATGACCGGCTCGAAGCGATCATCAACGCGACTATCCTTGCAAATCTGAACGATATAATCCTGTCTAACAATTAAACAGCGCTGCCGCCGCTACACCGCGCTGCCACCGCGGCGGCGGAACCAGTCCTTCTCGAAGTCTTCAACGGGAACAGGCCTTGAGAAGTAGTAGCCCTGGAACAACTTACAACCCATGCCCGCAAGTTTCTGATACTGCTCGAATGTCTCGACACCCTCAGTCAGTGAGACGATGCCCAAGTCTTCGGACATATTGATGATATTCTGAATGATCGTATTCGAACGGGGATTGCGGTCCGAGTCTACAAGGAACTTCATGTCGATCTTCAATACATCGACCGGCATGTCCTTAAGAAGATTAAATGACGAATAACCGCTTCCGAAGTCGTCGATCTCAACGATGAATCCCATCTGACGGAACTTGGCAACTATGTCGAGTCGGTCGTCGGAATCGGTCATCATTAATGTCTCGGTGATCTCGATACGAAGCTTCGCAGGATTGATCTCAAACTCATCGACCAGAGACTTTATCTCCTTAACGACATCGAGGAAATAGAAGTCCTTAGGCGAGATGTTGATCGATATGAAACTGTCTATTCCGCGCGATGCCCAGTCAGCGAGGATCTCGCAGGCGCAGCGCCACATATACTTATCTACTTCAGCGATGAGTCCGTTCTTCTCGAATACGGGGATGAACGCCGCGGGGCTTAGATAACCGTCATCGGGATGGATCCAGCGGACGAGCGCCTCGGCACCGACCAGCGTACCTTCATTATTAACGATCGGCTGAAGGTACGGGCGCATCTGACGTTCCTTGATTGCATCCTGAAGCTGGTTGGATATGAGCTGGTCATAGACGATCTCATCACGGAGCATGTCATCGTAGTAAACGATATGCTCAGGTGAATCTTCTCTTAATCGGCTGGTTGCAAGACGAGCACTCTCGAACATCAGGTTAACGTCTGCCTCATCATCGGGTTCTACTTCATAGACACCGATGTGGATTACGATGTGATGCTCAAGGTTATCGTCGCTTATCGTAAAGTTATTAAGTCTCTCCTCGATATGCTCTACGTCAAAATTCTCCTTCTTGACCAGAAGACCGAATGTGTGCGCAGAGATCTTTCCGTAGATGGAAGTGTCACTGAGATTAGTCCTCATGAAGTCAGCCATGTGCTTCAAGGTTAAGTCGCTGAACTTACTTCCGAATACATCGTTGATGATATTGAAGTTGACGATGTTAACGTACAGAACGAGGTATTTTGAATCCACATCCGACTTGATGCGCTGATCGATACACTCGCACAAATACTCACGTGCATAAAGACCGGTAAGAGCGTCGTGAGTCGAGTTGTACATCTGCTTCATGAGCTCACGCTGATACTCGGTGTTATCGTGGATATTAAGGAGCATACCGGTCGTATTGTTGGTCTCATCCGTTATCCTTCTGGTATCGAGATTGTAGAACTTGGTGTCGTCGCCTTCACCGATCTCGACGTTATTACTCCATTCGGGATCGTCGAATCCGATATCACCGAACAATGCTTCAAGGTTGCTCTTTACGTTATCGTAGCTGCCTTCCTTAACGCCTGCGATGAAGCAGCCGGGACCGTTTGCCCAGATGCACTCACCTGATCTGTCAAAGAAGAACAGAGCTTCGGGCATGTCGGAGACAACACTTGCGAGCATACGGTCGAGCAGTCTCACCGGACGGTAAACGATAGCGAAGTAGTAAACGAGGACACCGAGGATGGCGAAGCCCATCATGGACATGTCGATAGGTGTTCTCGAGACGATGTAGTAAGTCTCGATTCCACCTGTTACGAGCAGGGATATCAGAAGGATACTGTACTTCTCGGAATAGATCTTCGGAGTCTTACGCCACTTGTAAGTCATGATGACAATAACTACAAGGAAAAGGCCGTAACAGATAACTCTGTGGAAACTCTGTCCAACATAAGGAATGATCCTGTAATAAGCCGCGGCATCAACCATCAGCATCTCAGTCGAGAATGCCTGATGGTAAACAGGATTAAGAAGATACTGAAGGATATCTCCGATTATCAGAGCATACGCCGCGTACTCGAGCCACTTAGCTTTCTTAAGTTTGATCTCACAGTAGGTAAGCGCGAATCTGAACAGCGAGTATACGGCAATGTCCATGCCGATAAAGTAAGTGTAATAACCGTAGTTGGAATGATCCTGTGTCCTCGACACGATGATAATGAGATTGCCGATAACCGGGATCATTAAGGAGGCATTAACAAATGCTACCCACTTTCCCATCGGCTTCCTCGAAAGGCGCGCTGCCACAACACTGATCAACAGCATAACAACGAGAATACTAAATGCTATTGCTGCACCAAATCTCACGGTGTTCTCCCTAATGCATGATAAGTTAGAGTAATCGTAACATAGTGGCAGGTCAAAAACACAACCTACCCCATATTATTAATACAAATGAAATCTTTTAAGCCTTAAATTTCCAACCGCGTAACAAATTTAAAGGCTGGTTCACATTAAACTATCAGGCCCGAAGCTTGAAGGCAGAAGTTCGGACAGGAAGACTTCCTTATAATCCGTTACCGACTTTGCCATCACGACCACCAGTTTCTCAGGATCACAAAACTCCCTTATCACCTGTCTGCATACTCCGCACGGAGTACAGTAATCAGTTACCAAAGAAGAATCGGAGGCGGCTTCTTTACCGCCGATCACTGCGATCGCGGTTATGCTCTTCTCTCCTGCTCCGACTGCTGCGGCGACCGCGTTACTCTCGGCGCATCTTCCTGCAGGAAAAGAAGCATTCTCGACGTTTACTCCCGTATACATTTCACCTGAAGATCCGAGCACGCAGGAAGCGACGTTGAACCCTGAATACGGTGCATAAGAATTACCAAGAACATCGATAGCTTTTTGTATCAGAACACTGCGGTCAAACATAACATCAGCAGTCGTCATAAGGCACCCGGATCCTCCGTTAAATCAAAGATTTATTACACTTATCATAACTCATAATTGTTAAACATTGCGTTTACAGTATAGCAATAATTGTCCTTTATAATTCAAGGTGTTACGGAGGACAAAATGATCAACGGTAAAAAACTGGTTGCTCTTTGTACATCGCGTGTGTACGAACCGCAGAATCACGGTTTCATCGTGAAGGTTAACGAGCGCCTGAAAGCCGAAGGTTACTCCACACTTGTATTCACGATCAACTCCGATATCTACTGGGAAGAAGACAGAGTCGCGACCGAGAAATACGTCTATGATCTCATCCCCTACGACTACATCGATGCAGTCATCATCATGGATGAGAAGATCAAGAGCCACAAGATAGCCCACAAGATAATCGGCAAAGCCGCCGAGCGTAACATCCCTGTCGTCACTGCTGACGGAAGATACGAGAATACATCATGCGTTAACTACGACTACGAAGGCGGCTTCGAGAAAGTCGTAAGACACGTCATCGAATATCATAAGATCAAAAGGCCTCACATGATGGCAGGTCACTTCGATAATGAATTCTCCAACAAGCGTATCGAGGTATTCAAGAAAGTCCTTGAGGAGAACGGCATACCATTCAGCCAGAGCATGATAAGCTACGGCGACTTCTGGGCTGTTCCCTGCCGCAAGGCCATGCGCGAATTGATAGACCGCGGTAACCTTCCTGAAGCCATCATCTGCGCGAATGACATCATGGCCGTTACGGTATCGGAGATGCTCACGAACGAAGGATATAAGATCCCCGAAGATATCATGGTCACGGGCTTTGACGGCTACGATGAGATCTACTTCACTACACCGAAGATCACTTCCGCTTCGTGCGACATGAACCTGCTTGCGGATGCGGCTGTCGACGTTTTGTTCGAATCATTAAAGGACAACAAGACTCACGATAAACTCATCTCTCCGGTATTCGTCGCGAACGAATCTTGCGGATGCCCCGAGTGCAACGAGCACCCGAGCATACTAAGAAACTGGTTCAAGGAGAGCTTCGCAAGACTTAACGACGATAACAGAGTCCTCCAGATGATGACTTCTTCGATGGAGATCAGCACGACTCCGGGACAGCTTACGTCATGCATTGAATCGTACAAAACATACGGTGCACTCGTTGCCGTCGACAGGAAGATCTTCGTCGATGAAATAAGTTATTTTACCGACGCCGACATCGACGGCAAGAAGAAGGAATTCGTCCTGATCTACGACGACGAACACCCGAGCAGATATAAGGAAGACACTTTCAGTCTTCCCGCTGAGGGAGAGTGCGAATACACCGAAGACATCCTCTCTCCATCCATACGCGACAGGATCCTGGAGGCGACCGAGAACGGTTATCCTCTAATCTTCAATTCGCTCGACTGCATGAACCGCCCGTTCGGCTTCATCTGCTATGCGTTCAAGGATTACCACATCGCGAACTACACGAATTCGATGAGCGTAACCATGGCGATAAGCACCGGCATCGGCGGCTACAACAACATAAGGTACCAGAGCACGCTCATCAAGAAGATGGACGAGATGTATCTGCACGACGCACTCACGGGTCTTTATAACCGTGTCGGCTTCCAGAACAAATTCAATGCAGTCCGCAAGAAGCCCGAACACTACGGAAAGAAAGTGACCATCATGATGTCCGACCTCGACGGTCTTAAATACATCAACGATAACTTCGGTCACGCCGAGGGTGACAATGCCATCAGGACCGTAGCGACTGCACTTGCCAAGGCTGTTCCCGAGGGAAGCATCACAACAAGATTCGGCGGTGACGAGATCTTCTCCGTAATCTTCGGCGAGTGCAATCCCGGAAAGATCATGGAGAACATCGACAAGTATCTTGAAGACTACAACGTCAATGCATACAAGCCGTACAAGGTCTCTACGAGCAGCGGCTACGTCGTCGCGATACTCGATGACTTCTTCGATTTCTCACGCGAGATACGAGAAGCCGACGAGAAGATGTACATGATCAAGACAAACAAAAAGCGTCAGCGCAACTGACGCTTTTATTAATCCACATAACAATCACCCTACCGAATCGAGTCTTTGCCTCTCAACAAGATCCGCGAAGAAACCGTTCTGCGCGACGAGCTCGTCGTAAGTTCCGTCTTCGATTATCTTACCCTTATCGATAACGATGATCCTGTCACAGTGCTTGATCGTCGACAGACGGTGCGCGATAACGATCCTCGTGCATCCCATCTTCTCGAGCGAATCCGACACCTGCTTCTGCGTCTTGTTATCAAGGGCACTCGTGGCCTCATCGAAAATAAGCATCTTCGGCTTCGGAGCTATGGCACGTGCTATCATGATACGCTGCTTCTGGCCTCCGGAGATTCCGCCCTGGCCTTCCGAGATGATGGTATTCATCTGCATCGGCATGTTACGGATATCCTCGTCGATGCCTGCCTTTTCCGCCGCCTCCCATGCATCATCCAAAGTAAGCTCGGGAGCCGTGATGACTATGTTCGAATAGATGTCGCCCTGGAACAGACCTGCATCCTGCATGACCGTTCCGATCTTTCTTCTTAAAGAACCCAGGTCAAGGCTGTTGATGTTTCTGTTATCGTAATAGATGACTCCGCGGTCAGCCTTCTCGAATCCCAATAACAATCGGACGAGAGTCGACTTGCCGCATCCTGTCTTACCTACGATGGCGACGTACTCACCAGGTCTTATCTTGAACGACAGATCGTCGATGATCAAAGGTCCGTCTTCGGTATATTTGAACGATACGTGGTCGAGTTCGACGCCGCCGATGATATCGGTAACTATCTTCTTGTTCTCTGTTATCTCAGGTTCGGTATTAAGGAACGGCTCGGCCATCTCGAGGATGGGCTTGATCTGTGCGAATGTAAGAGCCATGCCGGACACAGATGCGAACGCACCCATCAAGGATCCGTATGCAGCCGTGAATGCGAAGTACGAAGACTGGTCAACGCCGCTTGCCACCGCCATGTAGTAGATGACGATGTTGGAGATCAAAGTTATCGCAGTCGTGATAACACCGTTTATCTTGAGGAACAGCGGAGGGTTGTACTGAAGTTCCGCGCCCTGGGAGAAGACCTTGAGCCACTTGGCGAAGGAGCGCTTCTCGGCACCCGCAAGCTTTAACTTCTGTACTCCCGTTATGAGCGAGTAACTCATGCCCGATTCCTTGGCGGCGAACTGCATCATCTTACGCGAGACGCTGACCTGCATGACGGTCGAGATGACGGAGATTCCCACCGTGACGAGAATGATGATAAGGGACGGGATCACGAGTGCGGGAGCGTACTTGAATATCTGGGTGATGTAAAGCAACGACATGAGCGACGTAAGTCCCGTGGTCGTGAACAGATTCATGAGCATCGTGCAAAGCTGGTTTACCGAGAGCGACCTTGACCTTAATTCACCGGGACTGTACTGACGGAAGAAGTTCGCGGGCAAAGACATGAGTCTCATCATCATCGCGGACTGAACTCCGAGTGATGTCTTCGTGCTTAATCTTTGCTGGATAAGTCCAAGGATGTTCGTGAACAGCTGCGATGATATCGAGATGCATACAAGACAGATGGCGATGGATATCAAAGCATTGACGCTATTGCTCTCAAGAACGGGACCCGTAAGAGCCTTTGTGATCCTCGGAATAACAAGTCCCACCAAAGTCATGATGAGTGTTCCTGCAACGACGAAGGCCACGTCAGCGAATGTCAACGTGCGCTTCATGTAGATAAGAAGATCGATTATCTCGAGCTTCTTCAAAGGCAGAGGCCTGTAGAAACACAAAGCCTCACGCTTAAACAGTTTCTCCGTCCTTGCCGTGATCGTGATCCTTCTCTTGGTGATCGGATCGTGATAGTAGTAGCCGCCCATCTGCGACTGCAAAAGCGCAACCGGGAGATCCTCTTCCTTCGTGAAAGCGATCATGGCGCCGTAAGCGTCCTTGTGCCAGCCTTCCTTGAGTTCTACCGTACGGCGCATCAGGCCGTGGGGACGAAGACTGTAGTCGATCCTCTCATCGAATGTCTTAAGCTTCTCGGGTATGTCGACCGGAGTGTAGTGATTGTACTTAAGTATCTCATCGATAGCATTCTTGGTGACGATCATGTCGTCCCTTATCTTCTGCGCGTGATGCTGACCGATGACGACAGCCGCGATGTTAGCAAATGACTCCTCGAGGAGCTTCTGATCTGCTATTCTTCTTTTCTCGATCTGTTTCTCAAACCAGCCCATATCCTGCCCCCTTATTCATTCGAAATAAGGTCAGCATATGCGCCGCCCTGCTTTATAAGTTCATCATGCTTACCGCGCTCTAAGACCTTGCCGTGATCGAGCACGATGATCTCGTCGCAGTCTCTTATGGTTGAGAGACGGTGCGCGATGACAATGCATGTTATGCCTCTGTCTTCGATGGCCTTAATGACCTGGCTTTCAGTCTTCGCATCAAGTGCGCTCGTTGCCTCATCGAGAATGATGATGGTCGGGTCCTGTGCAAGGACACGCGCTATCTCCATTCGCTGACGCTGACCGCCGGACAAGTTCTTGCCGCCGCTCGAGAGCTTGTGGTCATAACCGTCAGGCAGACGCGCGATGTAGTCGTGGATCATCGCGTCACGGGCCGCCATGATGACTTCGAAGTCCTTT
>JAGDCV010000059.1 GCA_017958365.1 Clostridiales bacterium | reverse complement strand
GATTAAGAGAAGAAACAGCCTTTGCCTCTGTATCGAATCTTCTGATGAACTCCTCATCAGATGAGAACTCAGGCTTCAGTATCTTAATGGCGACTTTAACCCCTGTTCCCATGTCAGAAGCAAGATAGACATTAGCCATACCGCCGCGGCCGATGAGCTTAACTATCTTATACTTGCCGGCAAATATCATGCCTTCAGGGCCTTGAGTGCTCATTAAGTACCTCTCCTCACTTTATTTTTTAATATTATATATTAATCAGATAGCCGCTTACTTACAAGTTCGTTACACTTCGGCATTCCTGTCTTCTTCTATTCCACGCCTTAACTGGCCGCAGGCAGCCATTATATCGCTTCCCATCTCTCTTCTCAAAGTGGCATTTATGCCTTTTTCTTCCAATGCCTGCCTGAATTTTGCAACTCTTCCCGAAGAAGAACGCTTATACGGACTTCCCGGGAACTCATTGGCAGCAATAAGATTCACATGGCAGTTAAGACCTTTAAGGAGCTTCGATAGTTCCTCGGCACAGGCAAAAGTATCATTTATCCCGTTAAACAGGGAATACTCGAACGTGATCCTTCTTCCCGTCTTGTCAACATAATCCCTGCAGGCCTTCATGAGGTCTTTAAGACCGTATCTTGATGCTACGGGCATAAGTTCCCTTCTAAGTTCGTCATTAGGTGCATGAAGTGATATGGCAAGGTTTACCTGAAGTTTCTGCGCCGTAAACTTCTCTATATAAGGGATTAGTCCGCATGTAGAGACCGTGATGTGTCTTGCACCGAGATTGACCCCGTCAGGATCATTCATTATGTTTATGAATCTCATGAGATTATCATAGTTATCAAACGGTTCTCCGATGCCCATGACCACGACAGTTCTTATCTTCTCGTTGATATGCTGCTGTGACAGGAGCACCTGGGCTGCCATCTCGCCGGCAGTAAGGGATCTTCCGAATCACGCTTTCGCAGAGGCACAGAATGCGCATCCCATCTTGCAGCCTGCCTGAGACGATATGCAGATCGAAAGACCTGTCTTATAACGCATGATAACGGTCTCGATTATGTTTCCGTCATGAAGAAGATAGACAAGTTTACGCGTGTCATCTATGGATGATCTGAACTCCTCTATGACGCGCATGCCGGAGAATATGAAATCCTCCTCAAGCTTTTCCCTCATCGCGTTGGGAATATTCGTCATGCCGGAAGTATCAGTAACGCCTGAACTTAGCCACTTACTGATCTGCTGCGCACGGAATTTGGGATACCCGTTATCCCGGCACCACTTAAGGATATCTTCTGCCGTCAGATCAAGACAGTACTTCTTAGCGCTATTCTCACTCATTTTCTTCTGATCCTTGATATAAAGAACCCCTCACAACCGTCAGTATCGGGAAGAAGCGTTATCATCCCTTCACTGCCGCGTGATTTTAAACTTTCGGGAAGTATGTTGTCAAAGCCAAATGGCTCAAAATCACTGTGATCTTCGAGAAAATCGGCAACCTGATCCTCATTCTCGGCTTTATTAATGGTACATGTGCTGTAAACAAGCGTTCCGCCCTTACGCACGAGTCTTGCCATGTTGTTAAGGATATCCTTCTGCTTCTTTACGATCTGACCGATCCTCTCGTATGTTATGGTAAGCCTTATATCGGGCTTTCCTCCCATGATCCCGAGACCGCTGCACGGAGCATCAACCAGGACCAGGTCAAATCCGTCCTCATCATCAAAGACCATGCTGTCGGCTTCCTTCGTGGTTATGCCCGTGATGCCGAGCCTTTGCGCATTCTGCTCCACGAGATCCAATCTCGAGCGGTTAACGTCAAGAGCCGTGATGCTCACGTTATCCCCTGCAAGAGCCGCCATGTGAGTGGATTTACCTCCGGGTGCACTGCAGCAATCAAGTATCCTCATGCCTGGCTTCGGATCAGCAATCAGAGACGCAAGCTGCGCGCCTTCGCCCTGCACCATAAACTCGCCCTCGCGAAAAGCTTCGCTTCTTGATATCGGCGTAGTCTCATTGCCAAAACCGATGATCAGAGCATCATCAAGGAAAGCCCCGTCACTTACTTCAAATCCCTCAAGCGTTAGCCTGGTACGTAATGCTCCCGTGGTTGTCTTTAGCGTATTGGTCCTGATGGCAAGCGGTGCCGGTCTTAATAAAGCAGATGCGATGTCAGGAGCTCTGTCCTTACCATACGACTTCTTGATGACGCCGTATATCTCAGATTTCATGGAGTAAGCTGCTTCAGGACTTTTACAGGAGCTTAAGTCTCTTTGGTCATCCGTTAATGAAGCGATCTTGCGAAGTATCGCATTGATAAGCCCAGATGCGCTTCTTGCATGACGTGTTGCAAGATCAACTGAAGTATTGACCGCAGCATAATCGGGAACCTTATCAGAGTATATGATCTGCCAGACACCGAATCTTAAGATAGTCCTGACTTCAGGATCAAGAGTTGAAACGTCCTTATCAGCATAAGTCTTTATAAGATAATCGATCGAATAAGTATAAGTAAGTGTCCCGTAAACGGCAGCCCTTACGAAGTCATCAACATTATCTTTGCTTAAAGCAAGGTTAGAAAAAGCACCTTTCTCATAGCAATCAAAAAGTATGGAATAGCATATCTCTCTGTCGTTCAAGTCAGACTCCGAATCTTTGACCGGGCTTATAGTTATGGGCACAATCGATGGCCTTTAATCTCTTACCGCCTTCACTTTGAAGTTCGAGAATATAAACAGATCCTTCCCTGCATCTGACCTTAAGATCGGCCTTATGAGCAACTGTTACCTCACCGGGCTTCGCATCATCATCCGAAGACGCTTCAAGCCTCGAAGCATAGATCTTCACTCTCTTACCGTCCAAAGTAGTGGATGCTCCGGGCCAGCCTGACAGGGCTCTGATCCTGTCGTGAACCTCCCGGGCAGTGCAATTGAAATCAAGAATTGCATCCTCAGGCTTTACCGGCGGAGAGACCGTAACCTCGGACTGATCCTGCGGGACGGGCTCAATCTTACCTTCAATATAATCATCGATAGTATCAAGAAGCAGATCTTTACCTGAAACTGCCAACTTGTTCATCAAAGACTCCGTTGTATCATCGATGTCTATCGGTACTTCGACCTGTCTTAACATATCGCCGGTATCCATACCTGCATCCATCTTCATGATGGTAACGCCGGTAACATCATCACCGCTTAATATCGAATACTGAACGGGAGCGGCTCCCCTGTACTTGGGAAGAAGGGAGGCATGAACGTTGATGCATTCAAACTTAGGGATATCAAGCATCCTCTGAGGAAGTATCTTACCGTATGCCGCAGTGATTATAAGGTCAGGATTAACAGACAATATCTTCTCGTAAGACTCATCTGTCTTAAGAGAATCGGGCTGGTATACCTCGATTCCTTTCGACAAAGCATAAACCTTAGCAGGAGGCGCAGTTATGATGTGCTTTCTTCCTACAGGCTTATCAGGCTGGGATACACAAAGGACTACATTCATCCCCGCATCACAAAGGCCTTCGAGAACTGTAGCCGAGAACTCGGGAGTTCCCATGAATACAATACGGATATCAGGATTCGGCATTTACTACCTCGATTGAACCCGGAACAGCCTTATCGATGAAGAGTATTCCGTCCAGGTGATCATACTCGTGACAGATACAGTCGGCAAGAAGTCCTTCAGCATCCATCTCGAAGGGATTTCCATTTATATCAAGAGCCTTGACATGTATCTTCTCGGGGCGGATCACCTCTCCGCTCTTGCCGGGAACCGACAGGCATCCCTCGGAACAGGTCTGTTCGCCTTCTCTTGATGTGATCTCAGGATTAATAAAATCGATCCTTCCGTGCTCATCACCGATATCAACGATGAAAGCCCTTCTCAGAACTCCAACCTGAACCGCAGCGATACCGATGCCTCTGTTATCGTAATACATCGTTTCCGCCATATCATTCAAGAGCTTAGTGATCCTGGGCGTGATCTCATCGATCTCACGGGATCTCTTTCTCAGGATAGGATCTTCTTCAGTTACTATATTTCTGAGTGCCATATTCCACCTCTTCTGTCTTTCCGACAGATATTTTACCACAATCAGTCTTTGGTTTTATCAGCAGCACTCTTAAGGACTATGCCGGCACTTCCGAACAGTCTCTTAGCTGATGCGAGGAATCCTTTCTTCATCTCATCATCGATCTCATTATAGGTCTTGATCATGGCATTAAGATTCTCGGCCTTATTCTTCGAGAATTCGGCAAGAGTATGCGTATCTCCGCTCATCATGAGGTTAAAGACCGTATCAACAAACTGTTCTCTTTGTGTCTTATCAAGACCTGATATCCACTCCTTGAAAGTCTTATCAACAAACCGGCTTCCCGCACTTACTTCCTCAAGGTGGACAAACTTATCAAAATCAGTCTCCCACGATAAGATCTCATGCTGCATGATTCCCGATTCATCAGAATGAACGACGCAGTAGTCCTCAAGATGTTCCAGGATCATGCCTACGACCGAGAACTGAGGCACATAAGTATGGATGTGATGCTCGATCTTTCTGAACTTATCTGTCTGCATGATGTCCTCGGTAAATCCGGGACCGTCGAAGTTATAGATATCCGTTACAGGCGAATTGAATTTATCATCACAGAACGTTGCTGCATAAACCGAGAGATTACCGCCCTTCGAGTGACCGCCGATGATAAAGGTTCCGTCCTTAAATGCGGTCGCGACGCTCTCGAAGTATGCGAGGGCTTTCTTCTGGGCAGGAACAGGGAACTCGAATCCCATGTTAAAGTCTTCTTTCCAGCCTATGATGGTATTATCAGTGCCTCTGAAAGCCACATAGTAGTTCTGTTCTTCATCGATATCGAATACGCAGGCGGAGAACTGGATCTGTCTTTCCTCATCGATATCGTTTACATAACCAGATATGAGCATGTCGCCGAATCTTTTGCTCGCACCGACCAGACGGATAAAGTCAAAGTCACGGTTGGAATTCAATACATCATCATGAAGGCTCGGAGAGTTGATAAGGTCATCACATACATCTTTCACTCTTCTTTGCTCTCTGAAATTAGATGAGACCATATTGTCAAACGGCTCATAAGAAAACCTTGCAAGGATACCTGCATCCACTTCATTGAAAGGAACAACGGCAAGAGGCAGGTCGCCTCTCCACTTAAGATAATCAATGATGGTATTCATAATCAGCTGCCTCCGGCATCATTATCAAATGAAAGAGGATAGATATTAGGATCAAAGTCCTCCATCACCTGTCTGAAAACCTCATTAAGATAAGATTTCTTCCTCGATTTTATCATAAAGACATATCTGTATCTGCTTCTTAACTCATATATGGGAGCAGGCATCGGTCCGTAAAGTTCGAATCCGAACTTCGGATCCTGATACGAGAGAAAATCCTTAAGATACTTTCCGACATCAGCCGCCCTTTGTACAAGCATATCCTCATCAGGCAATGACAAGACTATCTCACCGACGGCATAAAACGGCGGTAGCTTCAAAGCCTTCCTGTATTCGATCTCCGATTCATAGAAAGCCTCATAATCCTGCTTTGCCGCGAACATCAAAAGAGGATTGTCAGGTCTTAAAGACTGCAGGAATACTTTGCCGCTTGAATCAGCCCTTCCGGCTCTTCCTGCAGCCTGTGTTATAAGCTCGAATGCTCTTTCAGATGACTTATAGTCTGAAGACAAAGCTATGAGATCCGCTCCCAACACACCGACTACCGTGACACTCGGGAAATCATGTCCCTTCGCGATCATCTGCGTACCTACAAGTATCGTTGCTTCTTTATTTCTGAACTTATTAAGTATCTCTTCGTGAGCGCCCGGAGCCATCGTGGTATCCTGGTCCATTCTCAGTATCTTCTCGTGGGGATAGAGTTCCTGCAGCATCTGCTCCAACTGCTGCGTTCCAATCCCTGCCTTCTTAAACTTCGTGCCGTCACAGACGTTACACTTGGCTTCGTTTGCAGGGACCGTATATCCGCAGTAATGGCAGATAAGAAGCCTTCCCGCAGCTCTGCTGTTATTATGGAGCGTCATCGCCACCGAACAGTTAGGACACTGTGCGGGCTCGCCGCAGGAACTGCAGACTATCGTCCTTGAGAACCCTCTCCTGTTAAGGAAGAGCATGACCTGATTTCCTTCACTGAAAGCTTTTGCCATAGCATTTCGAAGAGGGGCAGAAAGCAGGTCTCCGTAGCCTTCGCGCACCTGTCTTTTCATGTCGACGATGGCTACCTCAGGTAAGGTCGCATTCGAAGAAGCGCGTTTGGTAAGACGCAGGAGCTTATACATGCCGTTTTGTGCTGCATAGTAGGACGAGACGAGTGGCGTCGCTGAACCCATAAGCAAAGGACAGCTGTTCTGCTTCATGCGCATGAACGCGATCTCCCTCGTGTTAAACCTCGGAAACGACTCCGACTTATAAGATGAATCGTGCTCCTCATCAATGATGATGAGCTGAAGATCCTTAACGGGCGCGAAAACAGAACTTCTAGGGCCTACAACTATCCTCGCCTCTCCTCTTCTTATCCTGTCCCACTCGTTATATCTTTGCCTGTCGGTAAGCCTGCTGTGCATTACGGCAGCTGTATCGCCGAATCTTCCGCGGATCCAGCTTACGGTCTGCGGGGTAAGTGATATCTCGGGAACCAGGTAGATAACGCAGCCGCCTCTGTCAAGAACGTCACCTGCGCACTTAAGATACACTTCCGTCTTTCCGCTTCCCGTTATGCCGTTAAGAAGAAAGACGGTAGGCTTTCCAAGATCATCCCTTACGCTTTCGTATGCCTTTTGCTGCTCGTCATTAAGATCATGTATCACTCTGAACGACTCGGACTCGGAAGGAATATCAGTCTTGTCTTCCTCCTCCATCTCTTCTCTTGTGAGCATCCTCTCGGTTACTTCCACGAGACCTTTCTGAATCAAAGCGCGAAGCTGGGCATCAGAAGCCTTTGTTATGGAAAGAAGTTTCTTACGCTCAGTAATTCCTTCAGACAGAAGATACTCAAGTATCTGTATGTGAGTAACGGAACGAAGCGAGCCGGACTCAAGTGCCGATACCGCTTCTTCCCTGTTCTTTAGATCTACAAACTTTGCCTTTGCTCTTGCAACGCTTCCTACGGCAGCAGG
>JAGDCV010000058.1 GCA_017958365.1 Clostridiales bacterium | reverse complement strand
TCAGGCTGTCGGTTATCTGTTTAACATGCGTAACGGTGAGACTCTTGATGTATCGTGGGCTATCTTCGATGAGAACGGAGTCGGCATTACTCAGGATGGACACAACGAGGACTTAACCATAACATTATGTGATTCCGGAGATGACAATAACGGTACTCACGGTGACGTTGTTATTACGATCAATAATGAGTCACTTCAGAATCTGAGATTTAACTCGATGTCCGGAGCTACGGATGTTGTTTATGAGCACGTAAACAACTACGACATCACGAGAACATCACGCAGAGGTTACATAACAGTTCAGGTCAAGAACGGAAATGCATCAGCTGTCCCGATGCAGTTCCCGATCACGGTTACTCTTGTTGAC
Organism: Clostridiales bacterium; assembly: GCA_017958365.1. GTDB lineage: Bacteria > Bacillota > Clostridia > Saccharofermentanales > Saccharofermentanaceae > Saccharofermentans. Next base: position 31,295 of record JAGDCV010000058.1, on the reverse strand, counting down.
GGTGACGGCCGTACCGGTTGTCCGTTGAAGGCTGACGGTGAGTCTGATGTCTACTACGAGTACAGACTGTCATTAGACTGCATCATGGACCGCTCATATGAAGCGGAAAACAATGGTCTTAACATCAGAAGACTGTTTACTGACCCGACTAATATCGAAGCTACCATAACAGGTACTGCCACATACACCGATCAGGATAATGTTCAGCAGACACGTACCATTCCTGTGACGTATGCTGCAAGAGCGATCGATGATCCTGTTTACTACACAGGTCTGGCTTCTTATTCAAATACATCGTATTGCTATGATGTTCGTCCCGGAATGGCTGCATACGATGAGGCTGATTACGACCATACGTTAACAGGTGAGCCTGTCACAGGTAAGTGTGTTGTAAATTCACACTTCGGAGATGCTATTTATTCCATCAGCACAGACGGAAGTTCCGGTTCAACCATCCAGGCTACACAGTGGACATCAACGGGCGGTGATGCGGTTCTTACCTCATTCAGACACCTGTACAACATCAGATGGATCCCGAGCGGTAAAACCGCAAATTACAGGATCATCAGTGATCTGAACTGGTATCTCCAGCAGACAGGTCTCGCGGCTGTAAGTGATGTAAGAGTATATACGACGTCTTCGTCACATACGCCCGTTACGTCAGGTACGGTCAATGTAGTATCATTCCCTGCTTTGGGAGTTCTTAACAATAACCAGACACTGCTGGCTATGCCTAAGAAGTCGGGTACGGGTTATTATTCGATCAACAACGTCCAGATGAGACTTGCGTCATTCCGCCCCGGAACTGATGCAGGATATGGCCTCATCTGTAAGAATAACGGTGCAATCGTTGATGTTCATACCAATAACCTTAACCTCGTAATGGCAAGTGTTAACGACGGAGGCAATGACTTTGCATCCATCTTCGTTAACCAGGTTTCCATAACGACACAGGAAGGCGGAAGCGGATCGTTCACCCAGGATAGACCTGTAGGTGGTTTGGTAGGTATCAATACCTCTACCGGTGTTGTCGGTCAGACCGACGGATCGATCGTGATGAGTAATACGATCGTAATGGGTAATAATTACTGGAAGGTCTATGCCAACGTTAATAAGATCGGCACAGGCGGCGTAATCGGTAAGAACGAGAGCGGCATGTTAGGCTCCATCGAGATTAACGGAAGATTTGCCGTAGTCGGCAGAGATAACGTCGGCGGTATCATAGGCTATAGCACCGCGAATGTCGGAGCAAGACTCCTGGTCAATTACACCGAAGCTCCTTCTACGCAGGGTGTTTTACCTGTTTATAACAATGCGGCTCTGGGCTCGAACAACATGTCCTGTGCAGTTCTTGCGAAGAATAATGTAGGTGCGGCCATCGGCCAGTTACAGAATGCTTCCCTGACATATGATGCCGGAAATCCGTTTACGTATTCCGCAACTCCGGAGAGCGGAGTCTTCAGTGCAGTTAACACGAATAACTTCCAGATCGATGTAACGCTGAACAGCAACTCGCTTATCTACATGTTCGGTACGTTCAATGCCGATGATAGTAAAGAGAATGAGAAACCCGCAGCAGGCGGCGTCATAGGTTTCATGAACAGTGTTCCTGCAAGCACATCCAGCATCCGTGTAAATAATGCAGGCAGCGTAATAGTCAATGACACAAGCAGCAGGATCTACTGCGGCGGTGTTATCGGACGAGATTATAACAGTAGTAATAATATTTATATAGATTTCAATAACCGGAGTGGTCGCATAGGTTACTTTGGTGATACTACAGGTCCTCTTGCTACGGGCGGTGCAATCGGTCACATCTATAGTACAAAGACTGGCCGTACGATTGCGATCAACGGTATTAATGCCGGAACCATCGTCTCAAGAGGAAGCGATAACGGTCAGGGTACCGGAGGTGCTATCGGAGGCGTCAGAAGCGGAAATGCCAACATCGATTTCAGGATCGACGTAGTTAACGAGGCAGGATCGCGAATTATTTCAACCGGCTCCAATGAAGATAACGGTAATGGTGCAGGCGGTGCCATCGGAGGCATGGGCAACAGCGCGCTCAATGATAACATGCAGCTTCCTGCAGCTTCGGTTGTCCGTTCAGTAAACAGAGGAACTATCACAGGCCATTATCATGTAGGCGGAACCATCGGTAATTCTCCTGCTGTTTATGGCCGTGTATATGCTGTTAATTCCGGCCTTATCGAAGGTAATAACTTTGTCGGCGGTGCCATCGGAAGAGATGCATATCTTAACGCGGGCACTATTCAGTCAACACTCGAGACCAACGCACAGATCCATGGTGACAGATTTGTCGGCGGTGCAGTCGGAAGACTCCTTAATGCCAAGAATGGTTCTTACGTCAGGACCATTGTTAAGGGTAATGCTGAAGTTGTAAGCAACAATGCATCTCTTGTCGGTGGTGTTGGCGGTGATATCAGCGTTGCCGATACCGGTACGAATATCAATATAGAATTGGTAGGAGACGGTTCGGCACCTACGTTGACGGTTAGAGGAAACGAAGGCATCGGAGGCGTTGCCGGAATCCTGAGGGCCAATGTAGAAAATTCAGCTCGTGTAACAGCGCCCGACCAGAGCGCAACAAATAAGCTCGTCATTAACGTGAACGGCGTTAACTACGTCGGCGGTGTTCTTGGCGTGTTGAGATCTTCAAGCAATAACGGTAATGCTCCTGCCGATGTAATCGGTTTGAATCCTTCCAACAAAGCGATTAAGATCGACCTTAGCGTGGTTCTTAACGGCAGTTCGACGATAACCGGTACCGGTGAGGATGTAGGCGGCGCAATAGGTTACATCAATTCCAATAATTCCGACTTCAGCGGACACATCAGCGTTGCTACTTCAGGATACTCTGAGAGTGCATCCTCCATTACAGGTAACAATAACGTTGGCGGAGCTATCGGACGCGTTCAGAATACCAGGTTCGTTTCTGCCACAACGGAGTCTGTCCTCTCTGTCGACTTCGGTGTTGACACATGGACGATCAAGGGCAACATTGCTGCCGGTAACGATTCTAATGTCGGCGGTGCCGTAGGATATTTCGAGGCGTCTACTGCAAGAGCAGACACGGGAACTTACCAGATCACGGTTAATCTCGGATCCACGAACGTTACCGGTTCCGGCCGTAACGTAGGTGGTGTCATCGGAAAGAACATGACTTTCAACGGAAAGATTGAACTGACGAATATGTCGGGAAAGGTTTCCGGTCAGAGAAATATCGGCGGAGCTATCGGTTATAACGTATCTGCCGTTAATTCCATTAGCACAACAGTCAGCGGTACCGGCCTTGTCGAGTCAACCGGTGAAACCATGACCTACAATGCAGAGGGTCCCAATGTTACTGATACCGTATCTAATACAGGCGGTGCTGTCGGATACAATATGTCTTCGGTTACAACGATAACTGCGGTTATCAACGGACATGTAAACGGTGGCGGAAGCAACGTCGGCGGTGCTATCGGATTCAGTGATTCTGACCGAAGCGGTTTCTGGCTTACCAGCGTATCTGCAACGATCGAGGGTACTGCCGAAGTACGCGGTAATAATAATGTCGGCGGAGCGATTGGTCTTAACAGATGTAATGTTGATTCAGTCACATCTGAGATAGCAGGTCAGTCCGGAGTAGCAGGTTCCATCCGTATAGGCGGTGCCATCGGATTTGCGAGTGCACAGTCCAATAAGACCGGTACTGACATGCTTGATGAGAAGAGCTACGGAAAGATTAATTTTGTTTCCGCTACCATATCGGCAGATAACGCACTTGAAGGCTCTTCAAGGATCGGCGGTGCTATCGGTCAGATCGGTAATAAGTGGAGTGCAGCATCCGCTGATTATGTTTCTGCCGCTGTAGTAAGAGTTGAGGCAATCATCAACTCAAGTACTTTGTTTGACACATCTAACACCGGACCTTTGAACCCGGCTGAGGACGCTTGCGTAGGAGGAGTCGTAGGACACTTCGTTGACGGACGTCTTGGTATCGGACAGAACGGAAAACAGTATGCGGCAGACCGCACCCCCGGAGTCTACTTGAGGGGAACCGGTGGTGTCGTTCATACAGACTATCCTAACCGCACATATAGCAATACCGTATTAATGGCTGCAAGAGGCAGCACTATCGGCGGAATCATCGGTCAGATCGGTGTCCCGAACCTTCAGCAGAATGTTTATGTTACTAACATCTCGGCTGATGGCGGTCCTTTCCTGTGTGTACAGTCCACTAACGGCGGTAACTGTGTCGGCGGATGGATCGGAGCAGGTTATGCAGGTCACGGCGGAATCGGTAATGAGACTTCTTCCAATAACCCTGTTGCTTATACCGTTAATAATGTAAGAACGGTTTACAGTACAGGAAGCGAAGTCGGCGGCTTCATGGGAAGACTTAACAGCCAGAACGGCGGTTCAAATTCCAAGAAGGGCGTATTTGCCAGGATCATCGTAAATCTGAACGGAGCCAACATAACGGGCGCGAACCAGGTTGGCGGCGTATTCGGCAGCTTTACAAGCGGATGGTATACCGCCGGATCCATCGAGGTTACTTTAAGCAACCGCACCAACATCGGAGATATCTCCGGAAATGCATTACCGGGAGACGAAACTGAATATACCCCGATATGCTATGACTGCGGCGGTGCGATCGGATTCGTTAATTCTCCGAGCGGAAGCAATGGTGATGCGCGCATTCAGATTCCGGTCAATGTATATGCGGATTCAACATCCAGGATCTGGGCAGGCGGAACAGTACCTGTCGGCGGCCTTGCTCTGGCTGATGCCGGAGTTGGTGGTGCCTTCGGAAGATTCACGGCAGAAATGAACGGTAATACGAGAGTTCAGGTCGTTGCAGCCAATAATACGAACACACCTGTAACCGTATATTCCAGAAGTTCTAATGTCGGTGGTATAGCAGGTGTCTGGATCGGCAGAGGAATGACCACTGATAATAACTACTCAAAGAGCATTACATATCTTTACTCTGATGCTGCAGTAACAGGAGACGGCTCAAGTGTGGGTGTCGGCGGCTGCGCAGGAAGAATGACTGCAGGCTACATAAGACGCTCAAGAGTTAACGGTTACGTTACTGCTACCGGAGCGAACGCCAGTGCCGGCGGTTTCATCGGCTATGCCGAGAATGGAACAGTTATTTACTGCGGCACAACAACGATCGTTACTTCCACGAGCGACGGTGATGCATGCACAGGCGGTTTCATCGGATACCTGCCGAAGGGCTCGGTGAGCTATTGCTACGTTGGCGGTCATACATTCCAGGGTCAGTTCATAGCCGGTGAAGGAAATATCACAGGCAGAAACAACGTTGGCGGATTTGTCGGTATGATCTCCGGCGCATCAAACAACACTACGATCAACCAGTGCTATTCAACTGCTTCCGTACTCGGAACCGGTGAGAATATCGGCGGCTTTGTAGGTAATGCCGATAAGGGTAAGATAACCAACAGTTACAGTGCAGGCCGTGTCACGGGATCTACAAATACAGGAGCATTTGCAGGTGTGGCAAGCGCGGACATGACGATGTCTAACGGTGATAAGAATTATGCTCTGTCAGGCGTTAACATCGGTTCCATTAACCTTGTCGGACGTGAAGGCGACCGCCAGACCGGTATAGGATGGCAAACGGCAAGTCAGATACGTAACGGCGCAAGTCATACTGCACACAGCTTTGACAGTACGCTTCCTACAACGTTTGAACTGCGTGCCGTTGTAAATGACGAGCACTATGGTGACTGGTCACTTGGTAATCCGGAAGATCTCATATCCATAGAGAACGCTGAGGTTACCATCGATTCCGGTGTACCGGGTCACCCCGATGAGTTCCCTTACAGAAGAGAGGGCGTTACACTTACTGAAGAGAATATTGAGGTAGTAGTTGAAGGCCAGACTCTTGTGCTCGGAACAGATTATGTTCTCGGTTACAGGAATAACACCAATATCGGAACTGCAACGGTTCAGATAGCCGGCATAGGCAGATATACCGGAGCTATATCCAAGACGTTTACGATCGTTGCTGCGGACATTAAGCTCGCTGAGGTCGTTCTTAACAGCGCTACTGAAGAATATACCGGTGCGCCGATCGTTCCCGATATAACCGTCACTCTTGCCGGAGAGACGCTGGTTTACAACGAAGATTATTACTTCGAATATGATCCCGATAATACCAATCTCGGAGATGTAGTCGTTACGGTAATCGGTATTGGTAACTACACGGGAACGGCAGATGCTACGGCAACATTCAGAATTGTCGGAATGGATATTTCCACTGCAGAGGTAACCCTGGTTGATGCTTCGTCTCTCGTTTATACAGGAGAGGAACTGGAGCCTCAGGCCATCGTAAGACTCGGCGGCAGACGCCTTATAGAAGGCACCGACTATGACATTGAATATGTTAACAACATACACGCAGGCGATAACACCGCTTCCGTAGTAATCACCGGTAAGGGAAGTTACGACGGCGTAAGGACTGAGACGTTCTCGATAGCACGTGCCACCAACGCCTGGACCACGGAACCTGACATTTCCGGCTGGATCTGGGGAGAAGAAATGAGCACGCCTGTCGGTGCAGCAAGATTCGGAACAGTTGAGTTCGCTTACTATAGTGATGCCGCTCTCGAAAATGAGATCGACATAACTCAGGCGGATGCAGGCACGTATTATCTCAGAGCATACGTACCGCTGCCAACGGAGTATCACGATTATGATGCACCTGTCGATAAGGTTATAACCTTCACTATCGAGAAGGTTGACTTGATTGACGGAACAGTAGTTGTATATCCTGATGAGTATCCCCGCACAGGTGATCCCATAACACCTGAGAGCATTACCGTGACCGTAGGAAGCAGAACTCTTATTGAGGGAACGGATTATACTGTTTCTTATCCTTCCGACATCACAAGTGCCGGAAACAAGCCGATCACGATCACAGGTATTGGAAACTACTACGGATCGTTGAGTTCATCGTATGATATCTACAACGTCTTTACGGTTACATTCATCACCGGTTCGGGTTCTGCGGTTCCTTCCCAGGATATAATAGAAGGCCAGAGTGCTACTGAGCCTGCTGAGCCTACTTATGGCGGGTATCATTTCCGTGGCTGGTATACGGATACTTCATACGATGACGATAAGAGATATGATGATTTCAGTACCCCTGTTACGGCTGACATCAGTCTGTATGCAAGATGGGTACAGTACCATATAGTTACGTTCGTTACGGGCGATGGTGCTTCGGCGGTCGACCCTCAGGAAGTTGATGTTTACGCATCCGCTGACCGTCCTCCCGATCCTACTCGTCCCGGATATCAGTTCAGAGACTGGTACAGAAATCAGGACTGCACCGGAGAACCTTACAACTTCACAGTTGTTTATGACGACATGAGCATCTATGCCGGCTGGGATCCCATAGTTACTTTCGACTCCATGGGAGGAACGGCAGTTGATCCGGCGGTTGCACAGAACGGCAGAGTAACGGAACCTTCATATCCGAGCAAAGACGGATTTACATTCACGGGCTGGTTTACGGATGATGCTTGCACAACACCGTTCGACTTCTCGTCCACGGTAACGGAACCGGTCACTCTGTACGCAGGCTGGCAGGAGAACTGATCCTACACAACACCTATGATCTACAGGCCCGGAGGCGATACTCCGGGCCTGTTTTGTGTAACACGAAAGACATGTTTTTAACAATAAATTTATTTGACACTTTCAAACGGCAACCTTATATTTATTAATATATAAATGCTTTCATGCCGTATTGCGCCATTGCGGAGGCGAGTTGGAGGGGTTGAAGGTGTCAGAGAACAAAGCATCTGAGAAAGTGCATGTAGAAGGAACGCAGTTCTACAGACGAAGTGCATTTAGAGATATTCTTCGCATCGTGATCATCACGATAGTTACGTTTGTGGCTGTCTTTGTTTTGGCGAGTTGGGCGATCATAGATGCGGGTGCCAGACAGGCCTTTAAAGAGGCAAGAGACGTCAGAAGGGCACTTAGAATAGTCGGCACCGAATACTACGGCAGTATGACTTCCATTTACGATCAGTATAGTCCAAACGGAATGGTTGACGGAGCTGCCGAGAGGCTTGCGGACATATCGACCAGGGATGGTGAGGTTATTCTCTACTCCTGGGATGAAGAGTCAAACGCACCGCTTCAGTTCGAGTATAGAAAAGGTCTTTACAGGGTCATCTATACCGATACGGGAGCCAGGGACGGAATAACTTTGGGAGTAGAAGGTGATTTCCACATCTACTACTCGTTCGAGATATTAAGGTTTGAAGCACAGTAAGGAAAGGTAAGGGTTTGACAGATGCCGGAATATAGATATCGGGCACAGGACAAGAAGGGCAAGATAGTAAGCGGCAAGGCTGAAGCGTCAGATGAGGTAGATCTTCAGAGACGTTTTCATGACTCCGGAATGCTTCTTCTCGAGGCTAAGCCTGTCGTCAAGCAGATGGCACTTAAAGCCCTGAAGAAGCCCAAGCTTGCGGATTTTTGCAGACAGCTCGGAACACTCATTAAAGCAGGTGTAACGCTTGTTAAGGCAATCGAGATCGTTGCCAACGACGAGTCCATTACACAGTACGAGAGACAGCTCTTCATCAGGCTTCGCGACCGCGTAGTTCAGGGTGTTGCGCTCTCGAATGCAATGGAAGAACTCGAGCCCGCTTTCCCGCCGCTTCTCATCTTCATGATAAGAGCAGCCGAGACATCGGGTACTCTTGATACCACGTGTTTAAGGCTTGCGGACCAGTATACGAAGGAAGCCCAGCTCGAGGCCAAGGCCAAGAGCTCACTTACATATCCTAAGATCTTGAGCGGACTCATCGTTATCGTTCTTGTCATCCTGTTCGGATATGTTCTTCCCCAGTTCGATGAGATGTTCTCGACAATGCCGTCCCTTCCCATTACCACGAGGATCCTCATGGCGATATCTGATTTCGTTAAGACCAAGTGGTATGTGCTCGGCGTTATCGTCATACTCATAGCCATCTTCGGCAAGATGGTAATGAAGATCCCTGCCGTTGCCTACTACTTTGACCTCATCAAGACAAAGGGCAAGTGGGGCAGCCTTCTTAAGGTCATTTATTCTGCAAGATTTGCCCGTACCATGAGTTCACTTTATTCCTCCGGTATCCCGATCTACAGCTGCCTCCAGATATCGAAGGGAACCATCGGCAACAAGTACATCGAGAAGCAGTTCGATGAAGTTGAAAGACAGGTCCTCGGCGGATCTCCCATGTCCATGGCTTTGCAGGACGTTGACGGCTTCGTTAACAAGTTATCGTCAACGATCAAGGTCGGTGAGGAGACAGGTATGTTAGGACCCATGCTCGAATCTGTTGCCAATGATCTTGATTTTTATTCCGATCAGTCTCTCATGAAGCTGACGGCTCTAATAGAACCTGTAATGATCGTAATAATGGCAGTAGTCGTAGGATTTATCATGATATCGATAATTCAGCCTATATACGGCTCTTATTCCACGATCGGTGCAGGATCGTAAAGAAAGGAAGAAAAAGTAGATGTCTGAAATAGTATTTCTGTCGAATACCAACATCCAGATTGCCGTAGGATCATCTACGGGCAGCGGTGTTAAGGCAACTAAACTTTATTCAGCACCGCTCCCCGAGGGTGCAGTCTTAAACGGCGTCGTAATGGACCCCGATCTCGTCATAGAGACCGTAAAGTCAACATGGCAGCAGTATAAGCTCCCTAAGTCCGAGGTTACTCTCGTTATCAACAGCCCGCAACTTCGTGCAAACCGCATCGATGCGCCGATACAATCTGACAAGAAGACGACAGACTTCATCGCAAGAGCGACGGCGGATACCGAGTACGGCAGATTCACGAACCCTGTCACAGGCTGGTACCTTGTCGGCAAGGACAACAAGACCAAGATACAGAAAGTCATTTACGAGACGGCAGAGGCTGATTTTGTTAAGACTTATGTTGATATCTTCGAGAAGGCGGGACTTAAGCTTAAGTCGATGCATAACGGCGTTCAGCTTGCCACGGAGTTCTTCACGAAGGGCGCAGCGGGCAAGACCATCATCTACATGATCCTCGACGGAAACTCGCTCGTTACCATCTTCTTCGCTGACGGTAAGTTCTACTACGATTCGACATCACGTATCTTCTCGCAGCCGGGTACACCCGAGTTCGCGCGTGAGATATACACATCCGTTTCTTCCATAAGACAGTTCATCTCTGCCCAGAGACTGGAAGTAACACTCAAGGACATCATGTTTGCCGGCATCAGCCAGCCGCAGGTAAGCTCACTTGCAAACGATATCCTTAACATGGACAGCGAGATCGACATCTCGGTGGCAATGCCTCCGCAGGGTACGTCGATATCTGACGGACAGGCTGCATTCCCCTTCTATGTTTACCCCATAGCAGGCCTTCGAAAATTAGACGAGAAAGTCCCGATACTCAAGGCTTCCAAGCAGAACAAGTCGAAGTCGGAGGGCGCGGGAGTTCTCATGAAGCTCATCCTTCCGTTCGCGGGGATCATCGCATTAGCCGTGATCATCTTTATCGCTCTTACACTCGTCAAGAACAGCAAGCAGGAGGAGCTTCGCAAGCTCAATAATTACATCAACGATCCTGAGGTTGTGGCTCAGGTCGCCGAGTACGATGCCATGTATGAGAACATGGGCGAGATCGGTTCGGTTCAGGGCGGCGCGGATCTTCTTAACGAAGACATCGCTTCTTATCCGAGTCCGGATTCATCAGTTAACGCGAAGATCCTCATGGCAGCTGCGGCTCACGATGTGGATGTCAGGTTTAACACCTACAGCGCATCGACCGGAGTCTTCAGCATTACTGCGTCATCTCCCATCGTTGATGACATCAACATGTTCATATCCGATCTTATGTCACTCGATGTTTTCTACAGCGTTGATTACACGGGTTATAACCTCGTAACTAATGATGATGACGATTCGATCTGGCAGATCAACGTGGTATGCACTCTCGCAGGCTCGGAGTCAGAGCCTGCTTTGGAAGCCGACGCGGCTTCTGAAACTGAAGGGGAGGTGGAGTGATATGGCAAAGTTAGATACTAACTTAAGCAATAAAGATAAAGTCACCATCGCGATAGTCCTCTTTATTGGCGTGGTATTCGCATTCTCATGGTATGCAATCAGACCTACGATAATGAGCATAAGATCTTTGTCTGATGACATAGAGCAGGCCAAGATAGTAGAGGCACAAAGCAGAGGTAAGGTAATGAGTCTCTCGAGTGCTGAGTCTGTTTTCGACAGGGTTACGACGGATCTGTCGGATTCCACTTCCGATTACTATGAGGTGATGACGAGCTCCCAGCTCGACCGCATGGCTACAAACTATGTTTTAAGCTTCGGGCTGTTCCCGGAGGACCTTTACATATCCATGCCGAACGGACCCGTGGAAGAGGTGCCCTATATCTATTCCAGGGCGGCAGAAGATCAGATACGCAATGCGGTCACGCCCACACCTACGCCTGATCCCATTCCAACGACATCGGTTGCAGGCACGGTTGCTTCTGCAGTAAGCGGCGATAATTCCGCACAGTCCACTCAGGTTGAAAGCCTCTTTGTTCCTTACAATCTGGCTCGCGACGTCTCGACTTCAACGCAGAATTCGGGAGTGAGGGCAGCAGATCTTACTTTGGTAATGACCGGTTCCGAGTCTCAGTGTCAGGCACTGATAGATGACCTTTGCACGAATCCTTCGCTCAGAGTCACGGGCTTCTCGTGGATGAATGTTGATCTTATTGAGAGACTTGATGAAGAGACGGGCATGGTTGAGATGGTCGAGCCTGACTATGTAAGGCTTCAGGTGAGCGTCCGTCTTTACATGGCGGATGTTGCCGATTACAGTGCGTTGGTTTCCGATGCAGTTGAAGCTGCAGGAGCGGAGGGTTGATATATGGCAGATAATTCAAAGATTCGTATAGGAGACCTGATGGTCTCGGCGGGTTATATCACCGAAGACCAGCTTAAGGAAGCACTCGGCATACAGAAGGAATCCGGCGGTAAGAGAATCGGTCAGGTTCTTCTTGAATTAGGTTACGTTACTGAAGTTCAGATGCTCACGGCTCTTGCCGACAGACTGAACCTTCAGGTAATTGACATATCTTCTTATCCCATCGATGTAGAGACGGTTCAGCTCATTCCGAAGCAGCTTGCAGAGCAGTATGTAATGCTTGCCATCGGACAGGAGAACGGTTCGGTCATCCTTGCCGTTAACGATCCTCTTAATCTCTACGCGATCGAGGATATCAGGCAGACGATCGGTATGCCCATCATCACCGTCGTTGCGCAGGAGATCCCTCTTAAGGAAGCGATCAACTACCAGTATGCAGGAATCAAGGCCCGTCAGGCAGCCGAGGACGCTAATGCCAATACGACAGGCATCAATGTGGACGAGCTCGTTATCGACACGTCTGCAGGCGCAGATGATGCACCTATCATCAACCTCGTTAACTCACTGCTTGATAAGGCTTTCCAGGATAACGCATCCGATATCCACATCGAGCCGTTCGAGACCAACGTAATGGTAAGAATGCGTATCGACGGTACGCTCATCGACTACATCACGTTGCAGAAGAATGTTCAGGATTCACTCGTTGCAAGAATCAAGATCATGGGTGACATGGATATCGCCGAGAGACGTATCCCTCAGGACGGCCACTTCCGTGTAAGGATACAGGGACAGATCGTTAACGTCCGTGTTAACGTCATTCCTACCGTCTTCGGCGAGAAGGTCGTTATGAGACTTATCATGTCTGCGGTTACGATCGATAACAACCAGACTTTCGGCATGACGCAGGAGTGCTACGATAAGTTCACCAAGATGCTCATGTCACCTAACGGCCTCATCTACATCACGGGTCCTACGGGTTCAGGTAAGTCAACCACGCTTTATAACGCTTTGGGTTCGCTCTCGCAGAAGCCCATCAACATAAGTACCATCGAGGATCCTGTCGAGAAGAATCTGCCGAGATTAAATCAGGTTCAGGTTCATCCTACCGCAGGTCTTACATTCGAAGTCGGTCTTAGGGCTCTCATGCGTCAGGACCCTGACGTTATCATGGTAGGTGAGACGCGTGATGCCGAGACGGCTGCGATCTCCATCAGAGCTGCCGTTACAGGTCACCTCGTTCTCTCGACACTTCACACGAATGACGCGGCTTCGACCATCGTTAGACTCATCGATATCGGAGCGGAGCCCTACATGCTCTCGTCCGCCCTCGTCGGCGTCGTCGCACAAAGACTCATGCGTAAGGTCTGCCCTTACTGTTCCAAGCCCGATCCGCTGTCTGCAAGACAGATCGACTTCCTGGGCCACGACATACCGGGCGCCAAGAAGGGTACGGGATGCGGCCAGTGCCATAACTCCGGCTACCTCGGACGAACCGCGATACATGAAGTCCTCATGGTAGATAAGACCATGCGAAAAATGATCGCAGAAGGTGCCGAGGCAGAGGAGATGAAGCAGTACGCCATACAGAACCAGGGCATGAAGACCTTGAGGATGGCAGCCGAGCTTCTTGTTGAGCAGGGCATCACATCCATGGAAGAGTTAGAGCGCGTCGCTTACAATGACGACTAACCCTGAGTCATCCAAACTGATAACAGATCTTAAGAGCATACCGTCGCCGGTGTTTTACATCTTCGCGGCGGTTGCTGTTTTCAGTGCCTTTTTCGTATTGGGGCTCAGTGTTGCATCCGTATTTGTGACGTTGTTTTTGCTGTTGCTCGTTGCATGCGCGGCCGCTGATATCAACTCGGGGATAGTGCCGGAACTCGTGCTTATCGTGATGGCACTTCTCGGCATCATCAACTTCCTTGTGGTTGAAGGATGGTCTTTGCAGGGCGTCATTGACCACGTCATAGGAGCTGTCTGCGTATCGGTCCCCATGCTTATTCTCGCGTTAATAATCAAAGGCGCGTTCGGAGGCGGAGACATAAAGCTGATGGCAGCGGCAGGGCTGTTCCTCGGCTGGCACGGCGCAGTAGTGGGCGCTGTCCTTGGCATGTTCATCTCAGGTTTCTACGGAATGTATCTTCTTATCCTTAAGAAAGCCACGTCTCACTCGAAGATCAAACTGGCTCCGTTTCTGTCCCTCGGATTAGGAGTGGCGGCTTTGTTCGGGACGGTTATATTTAATCTGTTTATTCTCCGTTACTGATACATCATTCGTAAGAGTTATGATTAACAGTCTCTTAATACTATCGTTATAAGCGCTAAATATGCTAAGAATAAACTAACCACATGGATAAGATATATCAGGTTTCAACTTTACAAGCGCTTATGCTCGGATACTCGAATGCCGTCATAACCGTGTCGGAACTTCTGAAGCACGGCAAGATCGGACTTGGTACATTTACCGGCGTGGACGGCGAGATGATAGTTCTTGACGGCTGTTGCTACCGCGCTACAGAGAATGGCGATGTTAAGATCGCAGAGCCGGAACGCGGCGTACCTTTCTCTACCGTTAGTAATATGATAACCAATAGACCGATTGATTTTGGTTCTGCCAACTGTATAGAAGATCTGAAGCTTACCTTAAATAACATCATCGATTCACACTTCGGCCTTAACAGTATGCATATGGTGCGCATTGACGGAGAATTTGAAGTTGTTGATGCAAGATCGGAATCAGGATATGAGTCTAAGCATATCGATCTTAAGACGATACTCAGTAAGACCCAGAATGCTTTTAAGTTCGAGAATATTAAAGGCACTTTGGTATGTGTATACTTTCCTGACTATATGGATGGAATCAACGCATCAGGCTGGCATGTTCACTTTATCTCAGAAGACCGTCTGCACGGCGGGCATGTGTTCGACATTGCCATGAAAAAAGGTAAAGGACTGATCTCGAAGATCAATTCAATTGAGATCAAGCTGCCGGATGAACCGATCTTTGATACATATTCTCTTAAGAACGTATCCAAGGATGCCGTAAAGACTGTTGAGCAGGGCAAAAGCTCTGATAAGTAACAGATAAATCACCTCAAGAATAGTCCCGGCACCGCAGATTTCTCGTTAACAAACGGGTTTTGATTTACTTTTTTGCAATAAACTGACTTGTGCGGTTAACAAATTTTTACAGAGGTGTTAATTGTGCCTCAAAGCCCTTGCAATAGGCGTTTGCACAGGTTATAGTTCAGACATAGCAAACGAAACGACAACAATTAATCGTTTGAATAAACTCTACTTAATCATGAAGGAGGAAATGAAAATGAAGAAGATCAGAAGTAAATCAAAGAAGGGCTTTACATTAGTTGAGCTTATCGTAGTTCTTGTTATCCTCGCTATCCTCGCAGCTATGTTGGTTCCTGCACTTACCGGATACATTAAGAGAGCAAGAGAAGAGAAGGATTATCAGATGGCAGCTACAGTATTGACAGCAGCTCAGTCAGCAGCTACATACCAGTACTCGAAGCTTTCAACATCAACAGGTACAACAACAATCAATTGGGGTACATCTGCAGGCAACAATACAACAGTATCTTCCCTGACAGGTGATGCATCAGGTAAGGTTACAGCTTGTTCGTTCACGATGGATAACTCCACGGGCTTGTTCACAGGTACCGGAACAGTTACCATCGATGGTCACACATACACATGGACAGCATCTACAGGTGAGTGGAGCGTTTCCTAATCCTCAGGTGATAACCATTAGTGATCAGTGATTAAGATTACAAAGACGAGGTGCATAGATTGCACCTCGTTTTTTTGATTATAATAAAACACATGAGTACCAGAAGCAGAAGAGCAGGGATCGCAGCATTAATCATTCTGATCATCTATTTCCTGATAGAAGGTTCAGGTCTGTTTGCAAATACATATAATATTGTTGCCGCGAACTTGAAGCCCGGCGCACAGGTGACCCCGGAAGCTGCTGCAATTGTCAGGAATATGTATAGGGAAAACATATCAAGAGTTCTCCTTCTGGCAATCGCTCTGTTTCCCATAATCTTTATATCCATTAAGTACCATATAAAGTTTCAGATCAAAGACGGATCCATATTCAAAAAGGTCATTCCGTTTATAAGGGTTATCGCCGGTGCCGTTCTCTTTCACATCATATTGAACAGCGGGACCCAATTCTTACACGAGTTATTTACTAATTACTATTCCCTTGGTTACTGGCCGTCATATCTTCGGATAGTTGCTGCATTTGCAGTGTTCGGAGGATCGATAATCGACCTTAAGGCTGCAATGGATTGGGTTAAGAAATTCCCGCAGACACATCCCAAACTTTATAAGGTCATCTTTGTCATCGGCATATCAGTTTGCTCCTGCTGTATTCTGGAACTTCAGGTTGCAAGCAAGATGAACATGATGACGCACATGATCTTCTTTAGCGTTTTATATTGGATCTTGCTGCAGGTGTTCTTCTATGTATTAACGAATAATCTGAAGATCGGTGCATTTGTAAGTCTTGGACTGTCTTATCTCATAGGTCTTATCAATGACGTTGTTTATCAGTTCAGGGGAAACTATGTAATGTATGGTGATCTGACTGTAGTCAGAACCGCACTTGAAGTTGCCGGCAACTATACATATAAGCCGAAGTTCTGGTTCTTTGTCTGCCTTGCTTTGCTGGCTATGGGAGTGCTGATAACCATATTCATTAAGCTGCCCCGAGGGAATAAACCGACGGGCAAGGGAATTGCCATACGCGCGGCCATAGAAGCGGCCCTGATCGCGGCGGTTATTATTACGTTCAAGACGGGCATCCTGTACAACAATGTATTCGGCGTCGGCTGGGACTATAACAAAAACATAATCTATACAGGATACTTACCTTATTTTCTCAGTAACATGAATTCGATCCAAACCGTAAACGTTGACGGTTATGATCCGGCATTGGCAGATGATGCATTGGAGAATGTGAATTACGAAGAGGAAACTGATACGAACTTTTATCCCAATATCATCATCATCCAAAACGAGGCTTTCTCTGATCTTTCAGTTGCTTATGACATAGAAACCAATCAGGACTATATGCCGTTTGTCAGAAGTTTAACGGAGAACACCCGTAAAGGATATCTTAATATGTCCATCACGGGCGGTCCGACTGCCAATACCGAATTTGAGATCCTGTTAAGGTCAACGCTTTGTTATCTGCCCTACGGTTCCGTTCCTTATACGCAGTATGTCAATTCGGACCTTCCTTCCATAGTGCAGGTACTAAGAGGACAATCCGATCCGTACTATACAGTGGCATATCATCCATACTATTCTTCGGGATACAGAAGGCCTGAAGTCTATGATCACTTCGGCTTTGATGAGGTCGTATTCGAGGATCATTTCCAAAGTGATTTCCCGGAGTCTGATCTTATCAGGGACTACCTGAGTGATTCTGCTGATTATAAAAGAGTGGAAGAGTTATATGAGCAGTTCAGATCACATTCCGATGCCCCCTGGTTTTGCTTTAATGTAACGATTCAGAATCACGGCGGATATACGCAGGATTATGACCCGGAAGAAGAGGACAGAGTATATGTTACGAACTTCGAGGCAACGGATTCGATCAACAGTTATCTTTCGCTTGTAAAGGTGAGCGATGATGCATTCCGTGAACTGATAGAATACTTCGAGCAGTGTGACGAGCCGACCATCATCGCCATGTACGGAGATCATCAGCCGGCATTTGACGAGGAAGCCACGAACCTTCTTGGTGAACATGCCGTGGCTGCACCAGGCGGAGACGGTAATTACTATGTTCCTTATGTTATCTGGGCTAATTTTGACATAGAAGAAGAGAACACGCTTGGAGATGCAGACCCCCCTTCTGTCATGAATACGCTGTCCACAAATTACTTTGCTAGCGTGGTGTTCGAGACGGCGGGCATCGAGCTTACAGACTATGACAGATATCTTCTTTCCTTGCATGAGGATATCCCTGCCATTACGGCTCTCGGTGTCTGGGACAGTAACGGCAATCACTATCCGTCACCCGGCGAGTCGCCGTATGCTGATGAACTCTCCGATCTTGAGATGATACAGTACAACCTGATCTTTGATGATGAACACAGGTTGACGGACAGATTTGAGTGATCCCCTAACACTCCCCCCTTTGTTTACGGTCTTGTGACCGATTGTTCACAGAACGTAACCGTAAGATTATTGAAGTACAAGCCTTTAGCGGTGTAAAATCTACTTATAGTAGGAGAGTGTTGTTTTTGAAGTAACGGAGGGATTTATGCTTCGCATAACAAACAAGAGATCTCACAGGACAAAGCGGGCTTTTACACTCGTAGAGATCATCGTTGTCCTTTTAATACTTGCAGTTATCGCTGCAATGCTCGTTCCTGCTCTGACCGGATATATAAAGAAAGCAAGAAGGGCAAGATCCATTCAGAAGGCTGATGAAGCACGTATTGCTGCACAGGCGGTCCTGAATGAATTCTATGCATTCTACGGCGGGGACTTAAGCGAGGCTCTCGACGGATCAACCAATACGGCACAGAACGTAAACTGGTGGAGGGGCGATCTTAAGAACTACGGTGATGAGGTTCTCAGTCTCATGGGCTGTGGCCGCGGCCGTGACAACGGCGAGCCGTATATCCTTGTGATCGGAGTCGGACATGATGAAGCTTCCGGACTTACATTCTCACAGCAAAATGAGATCTATTACGTCGGCTACATCGAGGACATAGGTGAACCTGCGTGGTTCTACATCAACGGTGAGTGGACTAACAAATGGCCCAGAGATACGGGCGATCTCATAATGGTCGGCAACAAGGTCGGCATGAACAGAAATGTACTGGTTACAAACCAGGGAAACGTTCCCTTAAGGTTCTATGTAATCTGCAACAGAAGGGGCGATGACAATATCTGGCTGGCAAGTAACTGGTCAGCGACACGTAACACATTGGAAGGTAACAGCGAGGGGCATAACGGATTCTGATGAGACGGATAAACAAGACATCGGCAGCGGGCAGAACAGCCGCCATACTTCGTGGCAACGACGGCACGAGTATCGTGCTGGTTACCATCATTGCGATCCTCGTGATCACTGCCGTGGTCATTCTTCGAATGGTCACAAGTTCTTTGCTCGCGTCATCCGACAAACAGTACAATCAGGATCAGGCCTACATGCTTGCGACCAGCATGGGAACGACCATTGATAATCTCATTAGAGAGAAGGTCATCGACCTTACAACTTACTCGGATCAGTCGGGTACGGTCATCCTTGACAATCATCCTTCAAAGCTTCCCAATGCCCACGTAATCGTAACAGTCGTTCCGTCGGGCTCGGGATACATAGTGAATATCGAAGCAAAGGTTGCGCGTGCAACATATATCTATTCTGCTTACTACAGCAGAGCCGGTAACTCCAATAACTATACGAGGCAGATCCTATGAGACGCATTGACAAACAGAAGAATAATATACTCCGTGATAATTCCGGAGAGACATTAGTCGAAGTTCTGGTAGCGTTCACACTGCTTTCCATTATCATGGTTACTTTCTCTCAGGGAATTGCCTTCGCGACAAGAACTGAGGCAAGGGCCACAAAGAACAGAAAGAATGCGGACATGGCGATGAACCGGTTCCAGACGAGACTTGCTGCCGGCGAGAGAGATACTGCCTATGACCAGATCGCAGGTGTCTTTAATGACCGTATCAAGGTCGAGTCCATGACAGTTAACGTTGACGGTGAGACATATACTTATGCTTTCTATGAGATGGTACAGGTAGGCGGCTGATATGAGACGGGTAAGGAACAACAAATTCTCGAAGAGAGCGTTGACTCTTGTTGAGCTGATCGTGGCGATGGCCCTGACCATGCTTTTCGCGAGCGCGTGCGTAATGCTTGTTGTGCCCGTATCGAGGATCTACCTGCATGTTAACGAGACGAGCCGTGCACAGCTTGTGGCGGACACGGTAGTTGATTCACTTCGCGCGGAGTGTGCAAGAACGTACATCAGCGGACACAATGATGTCTGGATATCATCTTCTGCCGAGACCGCGTATAAGATCTCTGACCTGGCCGTGGTTGCGGATGCAGGCCCGGTCCTCGTGATGAGACGCAACTACGATCACTGCGAGACCATCGCATCATGCTATTCTTTAAGCAGCGGCACGTTCAGTGCTTATAACGAGGTATATGCGGAAGAGTTATTATCACTCGAGGATGGTCAGCTTCCCCAGACGGGCGAGGGCGGCGCTCCTGCGAGCAGAGCCATCTACAGGATGTTCGATCCCGCAGGTGACCCGGAGCACCGCGATGCCAATGAGGGATTTGTTCACTTCGGTTACTTCCAGTTAGATCCCAATGTTGTCGGAAGAGCGATGCCGACCAAGTACTATGACTTTACTAACCCTCTGTCGTTTGCCGCATACGGCGAATACACGGTAAGCCTTAATTTCCACGGACTTCAGTACACGACGGAAGCGAACGGAAGCGTTCCCGCCTTCGTCCTTTGTGACATTTCGGTGGTCCGCAATTCGCAGGTTGTCTACACACGTGAGAATGTGGTTCTCTGTTTTGCCACGGCTACGGCGATCCCGACACCTTCTCCCACACCCACAACTGCTCCCTGATAACGTTTTGTGCTTTTCCTGAGCTGTACTATAATTGATTTTATAATCTGACTCTCAGGGAGGTTTCCATGAAGATTACTTATCTTGGACACTCGTGCTTTAAGTTCGAGAAGGATGGATTCGCGATGATAGTTGACCCCTATGAGGCAGGAAGCGTGCCGGGGTATGCTCCCTTGAAGGAGACGGCCAATCAGGTGGTGTCGTCGCATAAGCATGGCGATCACTTCGGTCTTAAGGATGTAAAGCTCTCCGTTACCCGCGCGGACACACCATTCACAGTAAGTTTCATCGAGACTTATCATGACGATAAGAAGGGTGCTTTAAGAGGGAGTAACAATGTTATAATTATCGACGTCGAAGGTCTAAGGCTCGTCCACATGGGCGATATCGGATGCGACCTGACGGACGAGGAGCTCGACCTCATCAAGGGCTGTGACGTGCTCATGATACCGGTCGGCGGATTCTACACGATAGATGCAAAGCGTGCGAAGGAGTATGTCGATGACATCGAACCTGCCATCACGATCCCGATGCACTACAGGCTGAACGGATCGGGCTACGGCGAGATCGGCACGCTCGATGAGTTCACGAAGCTGCTCGACGGTTACGACGAGGGCGGTTCGGAACTTGTTCTTGATAATAAGCCCACGGGGCACAAGGTTATAGTTATGAGAGGTAAGAAAGCAGATGTTTAAAGTCGGGTTTGACAGCGAGAAGTATGCAGAGCTTCAGAGTAAGCACATCAGGGAGAGGATAGAGAAGTTCGGAGGCAAGCTCTATCTCGAGTTCGGAGGCAAGCTCTTCGACGACCACCATGCTTCGCGCGTGCTTCCGGGATTCGAGCCCGACAGTAAGATAAAGATGCTCATGAAGCTCAAGGAGGACGCGGAGATCATCATCGCGATCAACGCCGATGCCATCGAGAAGAGCAAAAGAAGAGGCGACCTCGGCATCACATACGATCAGGACGTTCTCCGTCTCATCGACGCGTTCACGGAATTCGGTCTGTGCGTCGGCTCCGTTTGCATCACGCAGTACAGGGGACAGGATCTCGCGGAGAAGTTCGAGAAGCGCCTGCACCAGCTCGGAGTTAAAGTCTACAAGCATTATCCCATCGAAGGATATCCTTCCAACATCCCGCTCATCGTAAGTGATGAGGGTTACGGCAAGAATGAATACATCGAGACGAGCCACAGGCTTGTCGTCGTTACGGCTCCGGGCCCGGGTTCCGGAAAGATGGCTACGTGCCTGTCTCAGCTTTATCACGAGAATAAGCGCGGCATCAAGGCGGGCTATGCGAAGTTCGAGACATTCCCCATCTGGAGTCTTCCTCTTACGCACCCCGTTAACATCGCATACGAGGCGGCAACCGCTGACCTTTCTGACGTCAACATGATCGATCCGTTCCACCTCGAGGCTTACGGCAAGACCACGGTCAACTACAACAGAGACGTTGAGGTTTTCCCCGTTGTTAATGCCATCTTCGAGAAGATATACGGCGAGTCTCCTTACAAGAGTCCCACGGACATGGGCGTCAACATGGCAGGCTTCGCGATCACGGATGACGACGTCTGCTGCGAGGCTTCAAAGAACGAGATCATCAGGCGTTACTATCAGGCAAAGTGTGCCGTTAAGCAGGGCTTGTCTGAAGGTCAGGACGTAAACAAGATAGAACTTCTCATAAATAAGCTCGGCATCGACGTTACGGACCGCCGCTGTATCGGCGCGGCACTCGTGAGAGCAGACCAGACTTCCGGTCCCGCCGTTGCGATCGAACTTGCCGACGGCCGCATGGTAACGGGTAAGACGACGGATCTGTTAGGTCCCGCTTCCGCAGCACTGCTTCACGCATTGAAGCTCCTTGCCGGCATCGACCACTCGATCCCCTTGATCTCACCTAATGTCATCGAGCCTATACAGGACCTTAAGGTAAATCACATGGGTAACCACAACCCGAGACTTCACACGGATGAGACTCTGATCGCGCTGTCGATCTCGGCTACGACGAACCCCGTCGCGGAGCTCGCCATGGAGCAGCTTGGCAACCTTAAGAATGCGGACGCGCACTCGACCACTATGCTTGCAAGCGTTGACGAGAACATGTTCCGCAAGCTCGGTGTCAACATGACATGCGAGCCCGTGTACGCTACCAAGAAGCTTTACCACAAGTAAGACCACAATAAGCGAAAATAACATCACCCGGCTACCCGCCGGGTGTTTTTATGTGGATTCACTTTTTTATTCACCAAAACCGCTCGAAAAGTGAACGATATAGTGAAAATGGGCCTATATTCACCATATCATTCACCAAATTGAAACACAAAGTGAAAGGTTTGGTGAATGCACACCATCTTACATTGGTTCTGACCCCGGATGCGCCCGTAAATCAGGCGAAAGTCAAAAAATGTCAAAAAGTTGTTGACATTGGACAAAAGCAGCGCGATAATACTATTGTCAAAGAAAGTCAAAGTCAAAAATCAGGAGAGGAGGATCAACAATGGCAAAGCTCGTAGATGTCATAGAAGCGATGATCAAAGAGCTGCTCGAAGAGAACAACGGAAGCGCCACGATAAGCAGAAGCGTGCTTGCGGAACAGGCGAACTGCGTTCCGTCCCAGATCACATATGTCCTTTCAACAAGATTCTCGACCGGTAACGGTTACATAGTCGAGAGCAGACGAGGCGGCGGCGGTCAGATAACGATATCGCAGATCAAGCCCGTAAGCTCGGATGACTATCTGAGGTCACTGATCGTAGCGACGCAAGACAGCCTTACACAGCAGGAAGCCAAGATCCTTCTTACGAATGCAGTGGAGGTCGGGGCGATAAAGCCGCGCGAGGCAACTTCGATAATGGCGGCAGTATCAGACAGATCACTTGCCAAGGTAGACACGGACATAAGATCACAGGTCAGGGCGGACATATTCAAGAATGCCCTTGCGGGCCTGATGATCTGATAAGAAGAGGCGGAAAGGAGTAACACGATGAGGTGTTCAAGATGCGGAGCGCCGATAGGCAATACATATTTTAAGTACAACGGTGCATTGTTGTGTGACAACTGTGCACGCGACCTGAAGATAGACGAGGTATTAGGAAGACAGAACTCTTTGTTCGAGCAACTGTTCCCGATGCCGGGCGAGATAGCAAGTGTCCTAGGCACGGGCGGAGACCTCGACTTTGCAAATACGAAGATAAGATGCCCGAGGTGCGGAACTTCACTTCGCGATATCGAGTCAGGCGGACAGCTCGGTTGTATCGAGTGTTATAACACTTTCAACGAGAGTGTCATGAAGAATATCTTAAAGCGCCAGGGCAGCAGCGAATACTTGGGAAGAAAGCCCGGACAGAAAGCTGAGGTCAAGCTTACGAGTGTAGCTGAGACTGATGCTGCCGGGGATGACTCTTCGAAGAAAGAGAGCGCTTCCGCGAAGGATGCAGTCGAGCTTAAGAAAGCCAAGGCTGAGATCAAGAAGGAAGAGCAGCAGAAAACGGAGCAGGAGACCAAGCCTTCCGATGCATATAAGAGTCTTAAGGATGCAGACTTAACTTCAATTCCCGAT
This sequence comes from Clostridiales bacterium, assembly GCA_017958365.1. Taxonomy (GTDB): domain Bacteria; phylum Bacillota; class Clostridia; order Saccharofermentanales; family Saccharofermentanaceae; genus Saccharofermentans. The sequence continues at coordinate 7,144 of JAGDCV010000058.1, read as the reverse complement.
CACGAGATCGAGGACGGCATGAAGCAGGCTGCTGCGGCAGAGGACTACGACCTTGCTGCAAAGCTAAGAGATGAGCTTAGAAGAAGAAAGGAGGACAACTGATATGTGGTATGAGGAAAAAGGTCAGAATACCGACGTTGTTCTCTCAACAAAGGTAGTTATAAACCGTAACATTAAAGGCTTCCCGTTCCCGGTTAAGATGAGCGACGCAGACCGCGAGAATGTGCTCGGAATGGTGAGGCAGGCTGCAGGTCCGATCGGATTGAACTTCGTAAGGACGGATGAGCTTGACGACACCGCTAAGCAGGATCTGTATGAGAGATTTTTCGCAGGGTACAGCTTCCTTAACAGCAACGCGAAGACGGGTTTCCTTCTAAGCAAGACGGACGGTCTCGGCGTTGTCATTAACTCGACCGATCACATCAGCATCAATTCGATGGTGCCGGGAAGCGACATCGAGACGGCGTACTCAAGGGCGACGGATCTTGCGGTCGAGTTCGAGAAGAGCATGGACATCGCGTACACGGATAAGTTCGGATTTCTGACATCGCAGATCAAGTCGGTCGGTACCGGAATGCAGATCCTGGTAACGCTTGCGATCCCGGGTATCGAGAAGACTGAAGGCGCGGTCCAGGTACTAAACAGACGCGCGGAGAAGTTTGACTGGCAGATAATCCCGATGACGCAGAACGACGGCTTAAGGCAGAGCGGCATCTACGTTCTTACCAATGTCGCGACACTCGGCATCACGGAGCAGGACATGCTGACGCGTACGCAGAAGCTCATCACGGATATCATCAAGCTTGAGAAGACATGCCGCAAGAATATCTGCTCCCGCAAGAAGATCATCATCGAGGATCAGTACTACAGGGCATATGCGACGTTGCGCTACTGCAGAAGGATCGAGAGCACTGAGGCGCTGACGCTCATCAACTGGTTAAGGTTAGGCCAGGACCAGATCGATACTTCGGAGGCGGATGTCAGCTGGAGCAAGATCAACAAGCTTACCCAGAGGGTAAGACGCAACTACATGGATTCAAACACGAAGGGTGTAAGGCCTGCGACGAAGTCGACGGCACGCGCCCAGATGATAAGAGATATTTTGAAGGGGGAAGATAAAGAATGAACCTCAAACTGACTGAAGATACAACACGCGTAATCATCTACGCGAAGAGATTCGCTCAGAACAGCGGCACGAGAATGATGATCACGACAGAGCACATTCTCGCAGCCATTGCAGCGGTCCCCGGACAGGCAGCAGACGTTCTTGAAAGCAATAACGCAGGTCTCGATACACTTATCGCGACATTGGGATATGACGACTCCGTTCTTGATGAGGATACTTCCAACTACGAGGTAGAGGAAGGCATCAGACTTTTAAGGATCGAGGCGAAGAAACTCTTTGGAGATGCGATGGAAGTCTCGAGAAGGATAGGCGACAACGGTGTGGTCAAGCCCGAGCACCTGCTCTTTGTGATCGCGACCAACAGGTCTTTCATGGGCAACCAGGTACTGACGCGCGTGGGCGCCGACATCAACGGCATCATCGACGAGATGTCGATGTCGTTAGGCGAGAATGCATCCGACGATGACCTCGATCCCGAGCCCCGTTCAAGAGCCGAAGGTCCCGGCCTTAACAAGGGCGAGAGACCCGGCGGCAAGAAGCCCGGCAAGGGCGGCAGAAAGACACTCGAGAAGTTCGGTAAGAATCTTACAAAGATGGCAACCGAAGGCAAGATCGACCCCGTCATCGGCCGCGAAAAGGAGATCAACCGCGTCATGCAGATCCTTGCAAGAAGGACCAAGAATAACCCCTGCCTCGTAGGTGACCCCGGTGTCGGTAAGACTGCCATCGCGGAAGGTCTCGCTCTTGCGATCTCGCAGGGCGACGTGCCTGACATCATCAAGGGCAAGACCGTGTTCAGCATTGACATGGGTTCGCTCGTTGCAGGTTCGAAGTTCAGAGGTGACTTCGAGGAGAGGATCAAGAATGTACTCGAGGAAGCTTCATCGGATCCCAACATCATCCTCTTCATCGATGAGATACATACATTGATCGGAGCAGGCGGCGGCGGTGAGTCCGGTTCGCTTGATGCAGCCAATATCATGAAGCCGATGCTCACGAGAAATGAACTTCAGATCGTCGGTGCAACCACACTTGATGAGTACAGCAAGTACATCGAGAAGGACTCCGCTCTCGAGAGAAGATTCCAGAAGGTACTCGTTGATGAGCCTTCACAGAGTGAGGCTATACAGATACTCAAGGGACTTCGTCCGAAGTACGAGGAGCATCACAAGATCCACATTCCTGATGATGCCATCGAACAGGCAGTAATCCTTTCTTCAAGATACGTATCAGACAGGTTCCTGCCTGATAAGGCCATCGACCTTATCGATGAGGCGGCAGCAAGAAAGAGGATCAACTTCGCAGTTACTGATAAGAAGATCAAGCTTAATAAGAGACTTGAGGAACTCGAGAAAGAGAAGAAGGCCGCTGTCGATAACATGGAATTCGAGAAGGCTGCAACTCTTCGTGACGAGGAGAACAAGCTTAAGGCTGATCTCGAGGAAGTAAACAAGGCTGAGAATGCACAGGGCGATGAGAACGGATTCACGGGCTCGCTCACCGTCGATGATATCGCTGACGTTTTGTCACAGTGGTCCGGTATCCCCGTATCGAAGATCACGGAGACTGATGCCGAGAAGTTAAGAAGCCTCGAGGATGAGTTGAAGAAGAGAGTCGTCGGTCAGGACGAGGCTGTCACCGCCATCTCGAAGGCGATAAGAAGATCGCGTCTCGGTCTTAAGGATCCGACGAAGCCGTCAGGTTCATTTATCTTCCTGGGTACGACCGGTGTAGGTAAAACAGAGCTTGCCAAGGCTTTGGCGGAAGTCATGTTCGGCGATGAGAATGCTCTTGTACGTATAGATATGAGTGAATATATGGAGAAGCATGATGTATCCAAGCTCATCGGTTCTCCTCCGGGATACGTCGGATACGATGAGGGCGGCCAGCTTACGGAGAAGGTAAGACGTCACCCTTACTCGGTAGTTCTCTTTGATGAGATCGAGAAGGCACACCCCGAGGTATTTAACTCGATGCTTCAGGTGCTCGACGACGGAAGACTTACGGACGGTAAGGGAAGAGTCGTTGACTTCAAGAACACGATCATCATCATGACGAGCAACATCGGTGCGCGCATGCTCACGGGAGATGCAGGCAGACGTATCGGATTCGATATGGCTGAGGATGAGAACGATCACGACGAGGCTTCAAGAGAGAAGCTCTACGGCGGCAAGTCCTATGAGGATGCTAAGAAGACTGTTCTCGATGAATTGAAGAAAGCATTCTCACCTGAGTTCATCAACCGTGTCGATGAGATCATCTTCTTCAGGATGCTCGGCAAGGCTTCGCTCATCAAGATCGTCGATATCCTCGTATCGCAGGTCGGCAAGAGGATCTCCGATATCGGAATCGAGATCAGGCTTACGGATGCGGCCAAGGAACTTCTCGCGAAGAAGGGCTACGATCCGCAGTACGGAGCAAGACCTCTGAAGAGAGTCATACAGTCGATGGTGGAAGATAACTTCTCTGAAGCGCTTCTTGATGGTATCATCAAAGCCGGCAATGTCGCACTCGTTGATGCAGAGGGCGACGAGATCAAGATAAAGGACGCAGGTCCGATCAAGGTTGAGGTTGTTGATGAAGCAAGAGCAGAGGCTCAAGGACAAGTTTAAGTACTGGCAGTTTGTTCTATATCTGCCGATATACATGGTTTTCTTTTTCCTGGCGGAGAGGAATGTAAGTAATGTAACGTTGATCAATATCCCGTTAGATAGCTTCATTCCCTTCGTCCCGGAATTCATCATACCGTACTTTCTGTGGTTCCCTTTCTTACTGGCGGCCATCGTGTATGTGTTTTTCATGGACAAAAGAGAATTTCGGGCGATGTGCTGGAATCTTATCATCGGCATGTCGCTTTTTATCGTGGTAAGTTTTGTTTTCCCTAACGGGCTTGATCTGCGCTCGCAGACTGAGAATGCGAACGGCGGCATCTTCGTGTGGATGGTCGAGTATCTTCACACTATAGACACGCCGACGAATGTATTCCCGAGCATACATGTTTTTGATTCCATTGCATGCGGTGTCTCGTTCGGCCGCGCACTTGCAAGACACGGGCATAAGAAAACCGCCATCGCTTCGTATGCAATGGCGGCTTTGATAACCTTATCAACTATGTTTGTTAAGCAGCACTCAGTCGTTGACGTCGCGGCTGCTCTCGCCCTTTCAGGCCTGTGCTTCTTCTTTCTCAGGAGACTTTACAAGCACGAAGCAGACGATGAGTGCGACTACGTATAAAGCGCAAGTAGCGTAAAGCACGTTCTGAGTTCCTACCGGGTTGAAACCTGTCTCAGGATCAAATGCTCCTGTATGCTCAACGATGTATGTAGCCATCTGGTTGCCTGTAAGACCTGCGATAGCCCAGGCAGAGAGGCACATGCCGTGAACAGCGGAGATGGACTTCATTCCGAAGTGATCGGAAAGAAGTGTCGGAACATTGGAGAAGCCTCCGCCGTATCCTGCGTTTACCATGATGAGAAGTGCTACGCAGAGCACAACGATCTGATTAACGATACCGTGTGTGAAGATAGTAGCGGCCGTAAGTGCGATGGAGAGGATGAAGATCAGCTTGTAGATCGTGTTCCTGTCCTTGAAAGTATCAGCCCATGCGGAGAATCCCAATCGTCCCGCAGCGTTCGCGATAGCTGTTACGGAGCCGAGCGTCGCTGCTGTAGCAAGCGAGAGACCTATGGTGCTGAATATAGCCTTCTCCTGGGAGATGAGTGCAAGACCGCAGTGGATGTTGATGTAGAACATGATCCAGATGCCGATGAATGTCTTGTTGGAGAAAGAGAACTTGAAGTTCTTGCCAAGTGTAGAGAAGAACTCCTTGATGCCGCCCTTCTCGTGTGACTCGACCCAGCCCTCAGGCTTTTTAAGAAGACGGTGTCCTATGAACATCATTACGCAGTAGATACCGCCCATGATGAAGAACATGTAAGCGGGGTTGTTGTCGAACTTGTTAAGGAAGAACTGCATTACGGGAGTAGCGATCGCCTTAGCAAGACCGAAGCCTGCAACAGCAAGTCCCGTAGCAAGACCCTTACGGTCCTTGAACCACAGCATGAGTGTCTTTACGGGTGAAAGGTAGCCTGTACCGAGTCCGATACCCATTATGCATCCGTAGAACAGATAGATGAGGGGAAGAGACTTAAGAAGGATGGCAGCACCTGTTCCTACCATACCGACAGTGAAGCAGACAGTAGCGATCAGTGATGACTTCTTGATGTCCTTCTCAACTACGTCGCCCAAGAAAGCTGCAGACATGCCGAGGAAGAAGATGGCAAAAGAGAATGCCCACTGAACGGCGCTGTTCTCCTGACCAATGTAACCTGCAATCTCCTTCGAGAATGTACCCCAGCAGTAAACCGTACCGATACTGCAGTGCAGAAGCAGCGCAGGAATGGCGGCACGTATCCATTTGTTCTCTTTCATAGAAAGCCTCCAATAAAAATCAATCACGTTATAATAAATAATTTTATTAGTATTTGCAATTACTCTTTTCATTAGTCATAATATTGAAAACTTATTGTCAAATCAGGGGGCGTTTGAATGGCAAAGAAGCCAAAGGAGTACGATATCGGCTGTGTACCGAGCAACTGGTGGTACCACTGTATCGGAGAGAACATCTTAGTATCGCTTATATCTTTATTCACGAACATCAAAGTAAAACCGGATCAGGATTACCTCAAGGAAGAAGGTCCGATCATAGTCATAGCAAACCATCAGTCTTATCTTGATCCGATGGTAACGAGCAAGCTTACGAGGGGTCGCCCGGGTAATTTTGTAACGGGTGAGTTTGTTTTTCGCAAGGAGCCCTGGGGACACTGGTTTAAGCTCGGCGGTGCCATCCCTAAGAAGCAGTTTGTCGTAGATACCGTTTCCGTCAAGGCCATGATGAAGGTCATGAAGCGCAAGGGAGTTCTTTTTATCTACCCCGAGGCTACGCGTTCCGTTGACGGCAGCACGATCACGTTCGATGACGGTGTTGCGAAGATGGCGAAGAAGGCGGGAGCTGCTATCTACATCCAGCATATCCACGGCGCGTACCTGACGATGCCCCGCTGGGCAAAGCTTCTGCCCATAAGAAGAGGCAAGATCACGTCCGAGTTCGCGCACAAGCTTCCCGCATCGAAGGTAAAGGAGATGACTGCAGAACAGATACAGCAGTACATCCTCGACGGCATCAAGTACGACGAGAACGAGTACGCACGCGAGAACAACCCCGTTCACAAGGGAAAGAAGCTCGCTAAGGGCTTGCAGAACATCGGCTACATCTGCCCCAAGTGCGAAAAGGAGTTTACCGTGCAGTGGCTCGACGAGGGCCGCGGTGACTGCGTGAAGTGCACTTCCTGCGGCAACACGATAAGATACCTGCCGTCGGGACTTCTCGCGCCCGCTACCGAGAACGACAAGTCCTTTGACGACCTCCACAAATGGACGGAGTGGGAGAAGGAGAAGGTAGCTTCGGAGATTGAGAAGGGCGGCTTTAAGATGGAACTTGATTCCGAGCTTCATAAGAAGTTCGATGAGCTCACGTTCGCAAAGACCGGTAACGGCAAGGTTACGATCACGCCTACCGAGATCATCTACGAGGGAACGGACTGCGACGCTTCGCTCGGGATTCCCTATAAGTCGGGTAAGCCCGTTAAGAAGTATGCAGGAAGAAACTTAACCGAGGTCGCGAAGCCGATAAGACAGGTATTCGAGATCGATACCTTAAGAGGTCTTGTTACAAGCTACGGCAAGAGATTCGAGATATACAGCAAGGACGGCGAGTTGTTCAGATTCTATGTTGACGGACAGACTGTATACAAGATCCACCTGGTTGTTGAGCTTCTCGGCAAACAAAAAGGACAATAAAGCCTTTATAATCGCATTAAAAGCATATATAATATTACGCGGTAATGAAGCGGTTAACGCTACAAAATAATTAATAGGAGTGTGACATCATGGCACAGTATCTTAAGAAGAATGTTGAAGATTTGGATGTCAGCGGCAAGAGAGTCATCGTAAGAGTTG
>JAGDCV010000057.1 GCA_017958365.1 Clostridiales bacterium | reverse complement strand
GTACCCAGAAGATACATCAGTATCGTTATTGCCCAGAAGTAAAGGGATATCATCCATCTTTGCGTAAACCAGACGCCGGATATCATGGCATCGCGGTATCCCTGAACGATGTAGAACATCGGATTAAGCTTCAGGATGAAGATTATCCAGGAAGGGACCTTATCTGACATCGCGTCGATATTCCACATAATGGGCGTCATCCACATGAACACCTGCATGAAGATGCCGATCATCTGCGAGATATCCCTGAAGAAGACACAGACTGAACTTGTGAAGTAAACAAGAGATGTCACGAAGCAGATCATGGCAAACGAGTAGTAGACAACCTGCACGCAGGCGATGCCCGGGAACACTCCCATCAGTGCGTAGAGAATGAACATGAATACCACGAATGCAACGTGAACAAAGAGATTCGAGAACACCTTGATAAAAGGAAGGATCTCGATCTTGAACACGACTTTCTTAACAAGATACGAATACTCGTAGAAAGCATTCGTTCCGGAGATCAATGCATCCGAGAAGAAGAACCACGGCACGAGGCCTGCGGTAAGCCACAGGGCGAAAGGTGTATCTCCCTGCGAAGATGCGCCCATGGCGAACTCGAAGATAAACCAGAAAAGAAGTATCGTAACAACAGGCTGCAGGAAAGCCCACAAGATACCGAATATGGAACCTGCAAAACGGTTCCTGAAATCATTAAGGCCCAAAGACCAAATGAGTTTACGGTTATTTATAAGTGCTCCCGGTATCGATACCGGAGAGCCGGTTTCTGACTCTTTTTCCATCATAAACCACATTTTACCATATTATAATAATATAAAGAAACGCCGCCTCCTCATACGACCTCTCCTCGTGATTTATTTATTCAACGCAATATGCTTTAAGTATCTCGGGCTCGATGGCTTTCCAGTCGCGGATGCTTACGGTCGATTCGAAGTTGCTCTCGAGCTTCTCGCGCAGATCTTTGTCTTGTGCGAGTTTGTTTATGAGGCTTACGGCGCCATTGATGTCGCCTTGCTCATAGAACAGGCAGTTCTTGCCGTCTTCGAGGTATTCGACGTTACCGCCATTTCGAAGAAGGACGGAGAAGCCTCCTGTCGCCATCATCTCAAGCGGCGGGTATGAGAAACTCTCGAGCGTGCTCGACTTAAGAAGGATGTCGCACTGCCCGTAGATCTTTCCTACTTCCTCGTAGGGGACCCTGTGCAGGAACTTATCCACCTTGTACCAGGACTTTGCCTTGCCGTTATAAGACAGATACCAGACCTCGAACTTATCACGGTCGAGTTCGTTCGCAATCTTAAAGCTCTCGTCAACGCCCTTGTAGGAAACCTCGCTGTCTCCTTCAATAAGGACCTTGACCTTACCCTCGAAGTCGCGCTTACGCTTGGGGAAGATATCGGTTACCATGCCGTTGCGGATGTAGGCCGAATCCTTATGGAACTTATCCTTAAGCCAGCCCTGACACCACTTGGAGATGGTCACATACTTAACGTCATTAACGAGAGAATACGTGCTGTTTGCCTGAGGTCTTAAGAAGATGCCGGGCTCATAGAAGTCAGTCTCGTAGTTCTGGATAAGATAGTACTTCTCCTTAGCTCTTCCGTAGTTCTCAAGAAATTCCACCGTAACCCACATGGTTGCTATCGCCTTTTGGAAGATGGCTCTCACCTCTTCCTGATGCCACTTGATCACGGGAAACAAAACTCCGTCGTACTCAAGCCAGAGCCTGGTCGGTGACTGAGCGAGGATAGTTACCTGATAGCCTGCTCTTCTTAATACCGCAGCATGCTTCTGCGCTACCATGAGGCCGCCGCTTATCTCGGTTGAAGGGAAAACAAATACTGCCGTTCGCTCCGTCTTCTTTCTTATAAACTCGGCAAGATCATTACCGTTGTTTATCGTCGTGCACTTCTCCTTAACATACTCGAAAGCAGTTCCTGCAACGGTTCTTCTCAAGGTCTCATCTTTGATGAGATTATCAAGGCAGGTCTCCCACCCGTCTTCATTGCAAAGGAAGCCGGTCACTTTGTCTTCTATCATCTCGGCAAAAGCGCCGACATTACTTGCGACAGTCACGGTCTTAACAAGCGAAGCTTCGACCCACTTATTCTCGGACTTCGCGCGGTTGAATATCGTATCCTCGAGCGGAGCGATATTGATGTCAACAAGACTGATTATTGAAGGGAGGTCTCGCCAGTCCATGAACGGAACCGCACGTATCCTCGACTTAAACTCCGTAAGTTCATCGGGAACGTCCAAAGGTCCCGCGATGTAAAGAATGACGTTGGGGTTATTCTTCATTATCGAAGCTAACGGCTTCATTATCATCTTCACGTCAGCGTTGTGCGTGATGCTGCCGCTGAAGTAACCGATCCTGATCTCGCCTTCCTGACGCTTCGGGATAACGACTCTGGGCTTCGAAGATATCTTCACGTCTCCGGTAAGATTCTTTTCTTTAAGTTCGAGTGCTTTCAGAGAATGCTTCCACATCTCATCCGACGCGGTATTACGGTTTACTATGACCTCGGGAACGAACTTACGAAGCTCATCGGCAAGTGCCTTCGTCGTAGTGATCGCGCCGTCGCAGAGCTTCAACGTCCTGCCCATTCTGTTGACGCCGTCATCGTAAAGGTTCTTGCCTGCTTCATCCAATCCCTTTACATAAGGGAGCTGATCCGTATAGACAGTATCGATAACGAGGTCGTCTACGTCGAAGAAAACGGGTTTACCCAATTCCTGAGCCTTCTTTATGCACTTCTCCACGTTATCAAGATGAGGGCATCTGAATACGATAAACATGTTCGCGTATCTGGCATCATCTTCCCTGACCTCGGTATAGAAGATCTCGGACGTGCTGATGCCGTTGGCTTCAAGCTGTTCCCTCTGATGCGTTACGCGGTATCTTATCGGGTGAGGAACGGAGTAATCACAGCCGTTTATGAAACATACATCGACCATCGCCGAAGCGACGTTGGGGATCATGCTCTCCGCTGTCTTAAGAAGACTCTTCATCCTCTCGGGATGAGCCTTCCTTATAACTCTTCCTGCCAACATACCAAGACGCTGTCTTATCATAAAACGTTATCCTTCTCGAGATGGTACTTAAGAATATTCGGGTTGTAATAAGGATCACTACCCTTAATGCCATCAGAATATAGTATACGCCCTTCAAGAGCGCTGCGGATTTTCGATGCGTCGCCGGACGCGACCACATGCGGGGTCCAGACCATGCGGGAGCCGGATTTACCGAAGTCGGATCTCGAGATCATGGTGCAGATACCGCTCGCAACGCTCACGTTACGTATATGCGCGTAATCATTCTCATACCCGGGGTAATCGGCTTTCTTTCCCATTCCCCTCGCGCCTAAGGTCCCGTCGTCTCCTCTCACGTAAAGGCCTGCCGAGAAGATCTTACCCGTAAGATCCGTTAACATAGCGTCGACTGCACCGACACCGCGCTGCATCGCGTAGACGAGCATCTCGCCCAAGTAATTCTCAGTCAGGATATCGAGGTCCCTGTCTATCAGGAACAGGTATTCTTCTGTAGTAGTCGCAAGTATCGCGTCAATGTTCCTGTCGCCCTCATTAAGCTTGACGATGCGTACATCGACTCCTCTGGGATCAACGGCAGGAAGCCTGTAATCGGGAATGTTGTTCTTCAACGAGAACGGGATGAAAGTGTAACCGTCTCTGTTATAGGCCGCCATTACGGCTCTTATGCCTGCATCGGTCGCATACGGCTTGGCGCCGATGTTGCCTGCAACCGAAGTCTTATTGACTCTCCAGTAGTAAAGGATCTTGGGAACGTGGGCTATCCTGTTTGCCTTCTCGGTCAATCTTAATACGATATCGTGGTCCTGTGACCCGTCGAACTCGGGATCGTAGAATCCGGCCTTATCAAGGAGCGAACGCTTGAAGACATTAAAGTGGCAGATGTAGTTACGCACCCTTAACTCCTCGCGGCCGAAGTCGGGCTTGAATGCCGGAGCATACGGATACTTTATGTTCTCTTCGAACTTGATCTCATCCGTATAGATGAAGTCGGCCTTCTTCTCGATCTCCTTCATCACTTCAAACAACGCAGAAGGATGAAGAACATCATCGTGGTCAAGTATGCCGATGTACTCACCCGATGCGTTATGGATGCAGATGTTCGTGTTCTGCGAGATACCTAAGTTCTCGCTTTCTCTTTTGAATACTATTCGAGGTTCAGTGGAAGCATATTCTTCCGCGACACTCTCGACGACCGAATAAGGGTCATCCGAGAAATCGACGATGCAAAGCTCCCAGTTGCCGTATGTCTGCGCGATGACGGAATCGATCATCTCGCGGAGATATTTCTCGGGAGTGTTATAAAGAGGCGTGATGATGCTGATCTTCGGATTATAAGCGAACATAGTATTACGCTCCGCTTCAAGTTCAGCCTCAGTCCTCTCGAGACCGAAGACAGTACCATTCACCTTGCACTTAACGAAGGTGTAGGCATGTGTTATCACCCTGTCGAGTTTTACGTAAAGATCGTCTATCATCTCTTCTTTCCTTTAAGCAGAGTCTGCACCTTTATATTAACCGACCTTCTCGCAAGAAGGTAATTCTTATAAAACCACGATTTATGTGTCAGCTCACAGTAGGTCGTGAAATCCTTACGGAAGATTTCCCAGCGCTTTAACGTGGAATCGATGTCATCAGAGAACCCCGAGAAATCCTGGACTATCTTCCCCGGCACAAGAAGCACCTCGCCGTAGCCTTTCGCACGGATCTTATCCATGAAGAGGTAATCAACATAATCGAGGAAGAGCCTCTCATCGTAGCCTCCGATCGAGCTTATGAGGTGACCCGGGATGCAAAGGCCGCTGTTGACCGGGTTGCGGTTGCTGTAAACACCGGGGACGGGCTTACGGAGCATGAAAGGAAAAGCCGCATTCGTAGTTCTTATAGTACGCGGTGACATCCAGCCGTTATTGGTATCGATAAGACCGCAGATAAGTCTGTCGCGGTTCTCATCCTTCCCGGAAGCCTCATACATATTCTCAATGTACTCTTGCGAAAAGAGAGTATCGTCATCCGAGAGCATTACTCTGAACGAACTGTCCTTGATGGTACCAAGGGCCTT
>JAGDCV010000056.1 GCA_017958365.1 Clostridiales bacterium | reverse complement strand
TACAAGGTCCGCCTGAACAACGACGACGGGGATGTTAAAGTTGTATTTGCTTATAAGTTTTGTGATGAGTGTGTTGAATAAAGAATGTACCGAGATAATAAGGTCGGGTTTAAAAGCATTCACGCATTCGAGGAAGCGGCGTCTGCATATAAGTCTCGGGATGGGGAATGTGGGGTGTCCCATGTCCGATATCTTCCAGCATAAGTTGTAAAGCCATGGCGCGTAGCGGGTGAGTATCCCGTATATGTCAGAAGAATGGTAAGCAAATCTTCCCGCGAGGTCGAATCCGTCTATCGCTTTTACTTCTATGTCAGGCATCAGATTAAACTGTTCGACAAGAGAGTCGGAGACTGATTTGTGTCCCGAACCCGTAGTGACAGTAGTGATGATCATTATCCTTTTTGACATGTTCCCCCCGTGCTTTAATTAGCATCAGTGGTAATCGTATCAGTCTGATATCATTTGTCAACACATCTGCTTTGGTGTAATCTCACATAATACGGGAGGCGCAAGTTGAAGATTTTACTGGCATCGGACTGTTATACGTTCCAGACGGGCGGAGTAACCACAGTGGTCGTAGCTTTGGAGAAAGGCTTGAGAGCGCAGGGGCATGAGGTGAAGGTCCTTGCCCTGTCGAATACCCGCAGATCCTATAAAGAAGGGGACAGTTACTACATAGGTTCGCTCCCGTTCCCTGATTATCCCGAGCACAGATTTTCGTTCAGGCTGCACGATCCCCTGATCGATGAACTGATCGGATGGGATCCCGACATCATTCATATCCATACGGAGTTTACTGTCTGCCGCATGGCAAAGTACATAGCAAAGAAGACGGACACGCCGATAGTCATGACGACTCATACGGACTTCGAATATTTTAACTTCGGAAGATTCCGTAATACCGCTTTCGTAAGTTTCCTCGGAAGGACCTGGGGAAAATCAGTTTATAAGCAGGCCGTGAAGGTCGTCGTTCCATCTGAGAAGGCGAGGGGATTCGCGCACCTTCAGCCGCATAAGGATAAGGTCATCGTGATCCCGAACGGCATTGAGACTATGCATTATCAGAAGAAGATAACCAAGGAGGAGAAAGAGGCTCTTCTTAAGAAGAACGGATTGATCCCCAACGGCAAGGTTCTTGTCATGGTTACAAGATTAAGCAAGGAGAAGAACGTCATCGAGATATTAAGATTCTTCCCTGCGCTTCTTAAGAAGATCCCTGATGTGCAGCTTCTTCTCGTCGGCGACGGCCCCGACAGAAAAAAGTTCGAGAAGTTCTGCGAGGATAACGGATTTAAGGATCACGTGAGTTTCACGGGAAGGGTCTGCCCCGAGGATGTTTATAAGTACTATAATCTTGGAGACGTTTTTGTCTCCGCTTCGCTGTTCGAGCTTCACAGCATGTCTTACCTCGAGGCGATGGCGGCGGGACTGCCCCTCGTATGCCGCGAGGATCTCAGTCTGCGCGGTGTTCTTGAAGACGGCGTCAACGGATATATTTATGAGGATGAGAATGGGTTTACCGAAGGCGTTTCAAAACTACTTCAGGACCCTGATAATTGGGAGAAGATGCACTGCGGGGCTCTTGTTCAGGCGGAGCGTTCGGACGTAACTCACTTCATCGAGAATACGGCCGCATTCTATGCATCTGTGCTGGGGGAATCCGGAGGCCGGGCAAACTGATATGAGAAGAGAAGAACATAAAGTTAAAGCCGGAAGAAGATATGTCATTTATCTTAGCAAATACAGGAGCATCCTTGCATTAAGCGCCTGTCTTATCACGATCACTTTCTCTTTCTACGGCATCGCGGGAGGAATCGTACTCTACACGAAGGACGGCATGTCCGCGGGCCTTTTGTTCGAGTGGTTTACGACGATATCAAACTCGATTACGTGCTTAAGTGCGTGCATGATCACGCCTTTCGCGGTGGAGGGCATAAGGCGCAAGCATTTCTCCTTCCCGAAGTGGATATCTTTATTTCTTTACGCGGGCATGGTGTGCACGACCCTTACCATGGTGATGTCCGTGGGCTTTATGAGCTGGACCGATCCGGAACTTGCGTTCGGAGGCTATAACACCTACCTTCACATAGTCTGTCCTGTCATGGTCATCATATCTTTCTTCATGGTCGAATCGGGCTTCCGTTACACTGTAAAGGATGCGTTAATGGCAACAGTTCCGACTTTCCTTTACGTTATGGTCTACTTCTTCGAGGTCGCGATAGTAGGCGAGGAGAACGGCGGCTGGGAAGACATATATCACGTCATGGATTACATGCCTGTCGCGGTTGCTGCCGTCGGTGTTCCGCTGGTTGCATTCGGCATATCGCTTCTTATCATGCTTTTTAACAACATAAGGGTAAAGAGGCGCCGCAGGAAACTGATGTCGAGCCTCTGGCCGAAGGGCGTAAGTCCCGCGATCATCAACGTCGAGGTATTCGGACTCGGAAGATATATGGGTAAGCATTCGGATATCGAATTCGTCGAGCTTTACATGGATATCATCAACGATATAGCCACATACTACGACATCAAGGCGGAAGACCTTGTAAGACCTTACATCAAGGGCTACCTCGACAGCTTTAACGAGAAGAATAATCCTAAAGTCTGATCGTCGTTACGTTAAGTGACAGTGTTCTTATGTACTCAGCTGACTTGGCACTGTTGCCGATAAGTTCGGTCGGATCGAGCGGCTTGCAGTTGTCGCGAAGCCTTAACGTGAATCCGTCATCATCTCTTATCAGACGTATCTCCACAGACTGAATTCCCTCTTTCTCGAAGCCCGAGTTAACGGCATTGTCTGCAATCTTCTCCGTAAACAGCGGCAGGAGTTCTTCCTGGGTTTGTGTTGCATTCTTTGATGTGCAGAAGTCTTTTACTTTTCGCGCGGCGGGGAGAATGTCGTCCTCCTTTGTTACGGTAAGCTCGAGCACGTCGCATTCGGGCGCACCGAAGGGTTCCTTGATATAAAGGAAATCTTCCGCGCGGCAGGGGATGCCTTTCTTAAGAACTGCAGCGATCAGTACGAAAGTGGTAAGCGTCAGTACTTCGCCGATAACGAAAGATACCCATACGGCATCCGCCTCAAGGAATCCCGCAAGAGCGAGCGCAGGTACGGCGAGGAAAACAAAAGAATGAAGGCAGCTCATGACAAGTGAGTACGTCATTCTTCTCATGCCCTGAAGGTAATTCGTGAACGTGCTGTTGATGCCGTAAAGGATGAGGCTTACCGAGTAAAAACGAAGTCCCCTCGTCGCAAGCATTACCATGGTTGCTCCGTCCTTGCTTCCGAACAGGTCCGCGATGGGCCCCGACAGAACAAAGAGCGAGATGCAAAGACCGGTTCCGATGAGAAGCGCCGTGCGCACCGCGATCCTGATGAGCTTTATCGTTGAGGGTCTGTCCTTCTCGCCTAATAGCATGCCCGCAATCATGGATGTCGTTATGCCGACGCCGATGAGCACGCAGGACGCGAAGTTAAAGACCGTTTGGACGACACCGAAGGCCCCGACTGCGTTTACCGAGTGCATCGTTCCGACCATGATGTGGTTGTGCACGATAGTCCTGAATCCGGTCGAAGCCGAACCTACGGCAGAAGGTGCGCCGATAGTCAATATGTCTCGAAAATCCTTCATGTTCATGCCCTTGAACGAGAAGCGGAAGATTATGTCCTTCTTTGTAAAGTGAAGCATCATGATAAAGAGCGCGGCAAGATAGCTTACGGCAGTTGCAAGTCCTATGCCGAGCATGCCTCCGTGGAAGACGAATACGTTAAGAAGGTCGCCTGCGATATCAAGGACTGTCATTACGGCTACGGCAACGATAATCCTGTTGGGGTCTCCGTCAAGCCTTATGAGCGAATTGAATTCAAAAAGGAAGATGCTTGCAGGGCCTGCGACCGCAAGTCCGAGAAGATAATCTGATGCGTATGGCAGAAGTCCCGCGGAATCGCCTGTCGCACCAAGTAAGATCGCGATCTCGCTTCGGAAGAGAACGGCGGTCAATGTAAGGATTATTGATAAGACCGTTGTTGCCGCCATGCAGACGGAGAATGCCTGTCTTGCTCCTTTGATGTTGCCCTCGCCGATCCTTTGTGCGCAGAGTACCTGAACACCGGTGGAGAGGATGCTGCTGAAGACGGTAACGATGTTGACTATCGGGGATATCAGAGTGTATGCTGCCATGTGGTCAGGACCTAAGTACCTGCCGATGACTATGCCGTCGATTACGACGCCGATGAGCACTGCCATTGCCGCAAGTATTATGCTTACGACCGTGCCTTTGAATGTTTGTTCGATGATGCTCTTAGGCTTTGACAAATATCTACCCCGCATGCTCACATTAAACTCGTGTTATTATATCACTATGCTATAATAAGAAGATAATAAAAACGGAAGAGGCTATAAAACGATGAAAAAAGCTTTAATCACAGGTATTACAGGACAGGACGGATCATACTTGGCAGAGTTCCTGCTCGAGAAGGGTTATGAAGTCCACGGTATCATAAGAAGAGCATCTGTCGTAACGACAGAAAGGATCCAGCATCTTATCGATGCAAACAAGATCATACTTCACGAGGGAGACCTCTCCGATTCATCAAGTATCTTAAGAGCAGTTAAGGACGTCGAGCCTGACGAGATCTATAATCTCGCTGCCCAGTCTCACGTAGGCGTAAGCTTCGAGGCTGCTGAATATACAGGCGAAGTTGACGCCATCGGCGTTCTCCGTGTTCTCGAGGCAGTTCACATCATGGGTCTTGAGAAGAAGTGCAAGATCTATCAGGCAAGCACATCCGAGCTTTACGGTAAGGTTGAGGAGTGCCCTCAGAACGAGAACACACCTTTCCATCCTTTCTCACCTTATGCCGTTGCCAAGCAGTACGGTTTCTGGATGATGAAGGAGTATAGAGAAGCTTACGGCATGTTCTGTGCCAACGGTATCCTCTTTAACCATGAGTCTGAGCGCCGCGGCGAGACATTCGTTACAAGAAAGATCACAAGAGCTGCCGGCCGAATCGCTGTAGGAACACAGGATCACCTTGAGCTCGGTAACCTTGATTCACTCCGTGACTGGGGTTATGCAAAGGATTACGTAGAGTGCATGTGGCTTATCCTCCAGCAGGAAGAGCCTGACGATTACGTTATCGCTACAGGTGTTCAGCACACTGTTCGTGAGTTCACTACATTGGCATTCAAGCACGTAGGAATCGAGATCGAGTGGAAGGGCGAAGGCCTTGACGAGAAGGGCTACGATAAGGCAACGGGCAAGATGCTCGTATGCGTTAACCCTCAGTGGTTCAGACCCACAGACGTTGTTAACCTCTGGGGTGATCCTACAAAGGCTAAGACAAAGCTCGGCTGGAATCCTCAGACAACATCATACGAGGATCTCGTACGCATCATGGCTGAGCACGACTTGGCTCTTGCCAAGAAGGAAGCCGGAATCTCCTGATGAAAGCTCTCATCTTCGGTATAGCAGGCTTCGTCGGCAGATATCTTACCGACGAGTTGAAATCACGCGGATATGAAGTCTCGGGAAGTGACGTTGTTCCTACCTGTGATTATCCTGATGTCGAATACTATTCGGGAGATCTTTTAAGTTACGACTTTGTATCCATTCTTATCCAGAAGATACAGCCTGACGCGATCATCAATCTCGCTGCCATATCAAGTGTAGGTGCGTCCTGGAAGATCCCGCAGACGACCATACAGGTAAATGTAATCGGTTCGTTGAATATCCTCGAGGCTGCCGGTAAGTATGCCAAGAATGCGAAGATAATGTTCATCGGTTCATCCGAGGAATACTGCGAGAAGGAAGGTCCGATCAACGAGTCCGATCCTTTAAGAGGAAACAATCCTTACGGTATCTCCAAGATGAGCCAGGAGCAGTTCGTTCAGGCATACAGGGCAAGATTCGGCATGAAGATCTACTACGTAAGACCGTTCAACCACACAGGTATCGGACAGAAGGATTCCTTTGTTCTTCCGAGTTTCTGTAAGCAGGCGGCCATGATCGAAGCTTCGGGCGAACCGGGCGAGATCCACGTAGGTAATCTTACAGCCAAGAGAGACTTCTCTGACGTGCGCGACATCGCGAGAGCGTACAGGATGATCCTCGAGGGCGAGGACGATACGAAGATATATAACGTAGGAAGCGGCAAGGCGTTCGGCCTTGATGAGATGCTTAACTATATAGTCAGCTTGTGTACCGTTGATGTTAAGGTCGTAGTCGATCAGGAAAGATTCAGACCTGTTGATACTCCGATCGTTCTGTGTGATAATACCGCGATCAAGACGGACTTGGGCTGGGAGCCTCAGTATTCCATCTTTGATACGTTAAAGGACATGTACGAGTACTATCTTAGAAATGAACAAGCTTAAGGAAATCTACGAATACCGTTTGATGATACGAAGTCTCGTAAAAAGAGACTTAAGAGGAAAGTACAAGGGCTCGGTCCTTGGCTTTATGTGGACCTTTGTAAATCCGCTTTTGCAGCTTCTTGTTTACAACATGGTATTCTCCATCATCATGAAGGCGGGAGTGGATAAGTTCTACCTTTATCTGTTCGTAGGCCTTATCCCGTGGCTGTTCTTCTCAGCTGCCATAACGGGCGGATCGACATCCATCATCGCGCAGAAGGATCTTATCAAGAAGATAAGATTCCCGCGTGAGATAATCCCGATCTCTTTTGTTACTTCGCAGTTTGTAAATATGCTTTTGTCTTTTATCGTCGTTATCCTGGTCTCCGTCGTATCTGGCGTAAGACCTACTATCGGCGGTCTTTTGTGCCTGCCTGTCATCATGCTCGTCGAGTACATCATGGCTCTCGGCATCGCACTCATATCTTCGTCGCTCACGGTTTACTTCCGTGACTTAGAGCACATCCTCGCCATCGTCGCGATGGCATGGCTTTATGCGACACCTATCTGCTATCCCGAGACAATGGTTCCCGAGAAGTACCTTTCAATCTACAGATTAAATCCCGTCACGCCTATCGTTAACGCATACCGTGACGTTTTGTATTACGGAAGAACACCTGATCTTACGACACTTCTGCTTGCGATCGGTATCGGTCTTGTTACTGTTTTCGTAGGTGTGCTTGTGTTCGGCAGACTGCAAAGAAGATTCGCGGAGGAACTGTAATATGGCAGATGATGTTGCAATCCGCGTAAGTAATCTCACGAAGAAGTTTAAGGTCTACTATGATAAGGGCCGTTCGCTGAAGGAAGTCATCCTTTTCCGTAACCGTAATAAGCACGAGGTAAGAACCGTCCTCGATAATGTCTCGTTTGATATCAAGAAGGGCGAGGCCGTAGGTCTTATCGGTCACAACGGCTGCGGTAAGTCTACTTTGCTGAAGTTGATCTCCGGTATCCTTTATCCGGACGGAGGTTCCGTCGATATCACGGGACGCGTTTCTTCATTGCTCGAGCTCGGTGCGGGTTTCCATCCCGACATGAGCGGACGCGAGAATATCTATATCAACGCATCCATCTTCGGACTTACGAAGGATGAGATAGAGGCACGTTTGCAGTCGATCATCGACTTCTCCGAGCTTGCGGGCTTCATCGATAACCCGGTCCGTACTTACTCGTCCGGAATGTACATGAGACTTGCTTTCTCCGTTGCCATCAACGTTGACGCCGATGTTCTTCTCATCGACGAGATCCTCGCAGTAGGTGACGCGAACTTCCAGGCGAAGTGCTTCTCGAAGCTTCAGGAGATAAGAGAGAAGGGAACGACTATCGTTATCGTCTCTCACTCTTTGTCACAGATCGAGAATATCTGCGACAGATCGATATGGATCAATGAAGGAAGGATCAAGGCAGACGGAACGCCTCTTGCGGTTCATTCCGAGTATCTTGATTTCATGAACGAGCAGCGTCAGGCTGCGGGCGGCGACGCATTGGATATTCCTCCCGAATATCTTGCTTACATGCAGGAGCGCCGCTATAAGGAGAATCTTAAGCTTTCCATGATCCCCGAGCAGCAGGCTGCGGTCGAAGCTAACGGCGGACAGTACCGCTGGGGTTCGGGCGAGGTTAAGATCACGAGCATCACGGCTTCAGGTCCCGACGGCGTAGGCAAAAGACAGTTCGAGGTCGGAAGCGACGTTTACTTTAAGGTTCACTACCATGTTGAGAAGCCCATCAAGGATGCGGTCTTCGGCATAGGTTTCTTCAGAAATTCAGGTGAGAATCTCTACGGCACGAATACGCGTATCGACGGCAAGCCGAACTTCGACCTCAATGAAGACGGTGAGTTCACGATCATAATGAGAAAGATCCCGCTGATGCCCGACCAGTATACGGTCAGCTTCTCGATAGAGTACGGCGACGGAGTTCCGGTTGATTACTGGAAGGATGCGCTTAAGATAGATACTTTCAGGAATACACCTGACGTCGGAGGCTTCTTCATGGAGCACGACTGGCAATATGATGCGAACGGTAAGGAAGAAGACAATGGCTGAGACTAACGGAATAGACGTAACTAAGATAATGGAGCAGATCCGCGCCGAGATAAAGGAGAGCGGAGCAGACAAGATCCCGCTGTCGTTTGCTGACGAGTCATCGGGTGCTTCAGCATCCACGCTTGATGAGGCTGTAAGATATCTTGCTTACAACTACGAAGTAACGGCTTACAAGACACTCGAGGGCAACCGCTTCAAGAGGTTCTTCAAGAAGTGCATCCGCAAGGCCGGATCATTCTTTGTTCTTCCCATCGTAGCTCAGCAAAATAAGCTTAACTATCATTTCTATATGGTCTCCGAGGCGGTCCGCAATCAGAAGAATGAGATCGCAGAACTTGAGCAGACATTGAAGTCGCTCGAGCAGAAGGTAGACGAACTCGAGGGCAGAAAGTAATGACAGGCCGCGAGTTGTGGGAATCCAAGCGCTCTTCGGATAAGCGCGAGGGAAGTGTCGAGCTTCCCGTTAACTTCGAGGACATCTCCGTTCTCATGGGCATATCCATGGAGGACTCGGTGTCGCGCACACTCGCGTTCATTGATGAGAATAAAAAGGTGGTACCGCAGTATCATTCCATTCCCGAGAAGATCGGAGGCATGTTCTACGGCTTTTACTATAATCCCTGCACATATGCGCAGAACGATATTAACGATAAGCTTTTGACGGTTTTTCGAGAGTTTTGTGAGCAGGAGAAGATAAAGCAGGATCTTTTCGCGCGTATTAATGTCCTGCAGGACAGGATTGACGAGTTAAGTAAATGAGAGTTTTCCAGGTCTTAACAACACTGTCGCGCGGAGATGCCGTAAGTAACGATACTTTGGCGATCCAGAAGCTTCTCATGAGCAAGGGCATCCGCAAGTCCGTGGTTTATGCCGAGCACTTGGACCCCAAGTTTATAAGCAAGACTATCAAGCCTTATCACGTTTTGCCGAAGGTCAAGAAGAATGACATCATGCTCTATCACTTATCTACGGGCACGATGCTTAACGAGAAGATAAAGGAATTGCCTTGCCGCAAGTTCGTCATCTACCATAACATGACGCCGCCCGATTTCTTCGTGCCGTACAGCGGTGCGACGGCGAAGCTCTGTGCGCAGGGCATTGAAGAGGCGAAGTCCCTGAAGGACACGTTCGAGGCGGGAATCTGCGATTCGCAGTTTAATCTCGACCAGCTCCGTTCTTACGGATATACATGTCCTTTGAAGGTCGGACCGATCCTGGTTCCGTTCGAGGATTATACGAAGGAGCCCGATGCCGCTTTGCTTGAGCAGATGGGCGGTCCTGCTGATACTAACGACCACGCGGTCAAGAATGTCCTGTTCGTAGGACGTATCGTTCCCAATAAGAAGCCTGAGGATCTTATGACGATGCTTTATGCGTACCGTCAGATGTATAAAGAGCCTGTGCGCCTTATCCTCGCGGGTTCAACGCAGGGAATGGAGAAATACACGGCGCGTCTGCGTCTTTATGCGAAGAAGTTAGGACTCGAGGATATCATCTTCACGGGTCATATCACATTCCCGCAGATACTGGCTTATTACCGTTCTGCTGATGCATTTGTTCAGTTGTCCGAGCACGAGGGATTCTGTGTTCCTTTGCTTGAGGCCATGTTCTTTAAGATTCCGATCATAGCATTTGATTCATGTGCGATGCCCGAGACTTTGGGCGGTACGGGAGTTCTTTTGCATGAGAAGGATCCCGCTTTGATGGGCCAGGCTTTGCACGAAGTCCTGTTTGACCGTGATCTGCGCGCCGAACTTATCAAAGAACAGGATGAGAGGCTTAAGTATTTTTATTATGAGAATGTCTCTAAGATCTTGCTTGATGAGATCTCGGAGTTTACGGGGGCACTCTGATGAAGGTCTGTTTTGTTGTTCAAAGGTACGGTCTCGAGGTCAACGGAGGTGCCGAAGCATACACGAGAGAGGTGGCTGAGCACCTTGCCAAGCTGCCCGGATATGAGGTTTCCTGCCTGACCACCTGTGCGGTCGATTATCAGACCTGGAAAAACGAGTATGAGCCCGGTGTAACAATGTTAAACGGCGTCAAAGTCAATAGAATCAGTAATTTGCGGGAGAGGGATGTTTCCTCGTTCAACAAGTTATCTGAGAAGGTTTTGGGCGCTGCGGCGGCCCGAGAGCCACTTTCGAAGGAGAAAGAAGAGGCCTGGATGGAGGCTCAGGGACCATATTGTCCCGGCTTGCCCGAACGCCTTAAGGAGATCCGCGACGATTATGATGTTTTTGTATTCGTCTGCTATCTTTACTACACGACTTACTTCGGATTGCCCGTTGTGGCGGACAAGGCTATCTTCATCCCGACGGCTCATGAGGAGACTCCCATTCATCTAGGCATATTCGAGAAGATGTTTACTTTGCCTGCCGCGTTCTACTACAACACGGTTGAGGAGAAGGAATTAACAAATGCACTGTTCCCCGTGTCTTTGTCCCGTCCGGACAACGGCGGAAAGGGAGGAGTCGGTGTTGAACTGCCCTCCGGCATAGACAGACAGGGATTTATCGATAAGTACGGAGTATCCGACTTCATGCTCTACATGGGCAGGATCGATGAGAACAAATGCTGTCCGGAGATGTTTAAATACTTCACCGAGTATAAAAAGCGCAATCCGAATTCAGACCTGAAGCTTGTTCTTATGGGCAAACCCGTTATCGAGATCCCTAAGCGCGATGATATCATTTCCCTGGGTTTTGTAAGTGAGGAGGACAAGTTCTCCGGCCTTGCAGCCTGCCGTTTCCTCGTACTTCCTTCGAAGTTCGAGAGTCTGTCGATCGTTGTTCTCGAGGCCATGAAGATGAATAAACCTGTTCTGGTATCTGCCGACTGCCCCGTTTTGAAGGGCCATGCATTAAGGTCCAATGCGGGATTGTTCTATTCCGGTTATCTTGAGTTTGAAGGATGCGTCAATTATCTTGTTTCCCACGACTCCGAAGTTGCTTCAATGGGTCAGAACGGCGTCTCATACGTTGATAATGACTACAGTTGGGACAAGATCTGCGAAGGATATGACCGCCTGATCCGTAAAGTCTCAGGTAAAGAGTAAAAAGCCTTTAACTACAGGCTTTTCCTGTTCCAAATCCTGCTATTTTCCCAACTTGTTTTGACCCCGTTGAATGCGGCACTTTACGCCTGTAAAGTGTATGTATGAATAATGGATCGATATCAAAAGAATTCTACGTTGGAAGGTATATCTACCTTACCTGCGAACTGTCAAAACTTCAGGATGTACGGCTTACCCATGAGGAAGGCAAAACTGTACTGTCAGTCTATCAGAAAGACGCGATTACCGGGAAAGTAAGAAGAAGGAGGCTTTCCGCATCAAAGAAAGAGTGGACTGAACTGTATCAAATTGCATTGCGGCGGCAGGAGCTGAAGCGTCTGCTTGGGCTTTTGCTTGACCATTGGAAAGAGGATTACGGCGGCTCGTTGCCTTATCTTTCATCCGGATACAAGATCATTCCCAATACGACGAACAGATTCGACTCTGATCTGTACGCCCGTATGAAGGAATGTCAGAACACTTTTCCCAACCACTACCCTGTGCTGTACAAAGGCTATACGATGAGATCGATTTTTGAAGTCGATACCGCCCGGTTATTGGACAGTCTTGGCATTGATTATAAGTATAAAGTGTCTTTATATGTCGGAGATAATCAGGTGTTTCCCGATCTGACGGTTAATCTGCCGGAGTTTAACAGATGCGGCTTCATCGAAGCGATGGGCGGAATGGATAATCTTAAATACGCCGGTCACAACGTCCAGAAGTACAGAACATACATTAATGCGGGCATTTATCCGAACAGGGACCTCGCGATGATCAGCGCCGACAGTGATTATAGGCCTGATCCCGAGACTATGAAGCGTATTGTAGGGACGATGTTAAGCTCGATAGCGGCTCAGCATGTGTTTAAGGTTCGGTGACTGCCAATTTGCCTGACTGTTTATAAAACAGACAGTCAAACTGGCAAAAACAGGCCGATTATTGCCTAATCGACTGACTATTTCTGAAATAGACAGTCTTTTTGGCAGTTTGGGCATTTAGCGGGTTATAGGTGTTCGACAGTTCAGCTGCCGGGCCGCTCGTCAGGCCAGCCTCGCGGCGGTCGGGAGAATGAATTCGTTGACCGCTTGAGCGAATCCGTCGGATTCGCAGTCGGAAGATACATAATCGGCTATCCGCAGCAATTCAGGGTCTGAACCGCCCATGGCGACCGCATGATCGGCGCATTCAAGCAACGACAGATCATTCTCCGAATCACCCAGAGCAAAAGTGACAGGAATATCCAATGAAGAGGCAATCTTCTGTAAAGCGAGACCCTTGCTCGTTCCGCCCATCATTACATCGAGAAAGTTCTTCGCCGAACTGACTATCTGAAGACCAGGAATAGCATTAAGCTTCTCAACCACGGAAGTAGAAGGGCTGATTAGCAGGAATTTGTTAAACGTATGATCGGCGCTGTCCAGGATAACAGCCTTTATGTCTGAAGGAACCGAAGAATTATAGGCATCGATGAACTTACTTCGTGAACAGCCGGGAAGATAATATATCCCGTCAGACGAATAGCCTGTCGCATCGACGCCTTCAGAAACAAACAGATCAAACAGCTGCTTAAGTATCTCATCAGGAAAATCGACCGATTCAACATCGCAGAACTTAACAGGGTCGGAAATCGCCGCACCATTACTTGTGATCAACGGAACGGTAACATCAAGATCCCGGGCATATGAACCTGTAAGGTAGAACGACCGTCCCGTTGCCAGTGTAAACGCACCACCGGCCCTGCGGATGGCATCGATCGCCTTCTTATTCTCAGAAGAGACCGGAGTGCCCGGCATAAGCAGTGTATAGTCCATATCGGACGCAACAAGGAACCTGTAATTACTCATATTGTGGTATTATAATTATCATATTCTCTAATAACAAGAATAACCCTTTGGAGGACTGAATATGCAAAGAGCGGCAGTCATTATGGCAGGCGGCGGCGGAACTAGATTTTGGCCCGTATCAAGAATGGCTTCACCCAAGCAGCTGGTTAAGCTCACGGGTGACGATGTAATGATCAACGAGACGATAAAGCACTATGACACAGTAATCGGAAAAGAGAATACTTTTATCGTCACGAATGAGAAGCAGGCGCAGCTCATGGATAAGGTCCTCTTCAAAGAGATAGACAGAAGCCACATCCTGATCGAGCCTGTTCAGCGCAATACGGCGCCCTGCATCATCTATGCGGCAATGACTTTGAAGAAACTCTATGGAGATGCCGTAATGGCAGTGCTTCCGGCAGATCACCACATAGGTAATATAAAAGAATACGAGAGAGTCCTCGAACTTGCATTAAAGACAGCCGAGGAGTCTGACCGTATCGTAACCATCGGTATCAAGCCTACGTTCCCTTCAACAGGTTACGGCTACATTAATTACTCGGAGGCTCCTTCCAAGGGTGATGAGATCTACGATCTTTTAAGATTCGTAGAGAAGCCTGATCTTGCAAGGGCTACTGAGTATGTTAATTCAGGAAGATATCTTTGGAATTCTGGTATGTTCATCTGGAAGGTCTCAGTCATCCTCGATTACTTCAAGAAGCTTCTTCCCGATATGTATGAGTCGATGGATCACATCTTCGAATCATTAAGGACTGACGATGAGAAGGATGCCATCGAAGCAACATATCCTGCGCTCGAGAAGATCTCCGTTGACTACGGGATCATGGAGAATGCTGAGGGCGTTTACTGCATCCCTGCTGACTTCGGCTGGAACGACGTCGGAGCATGGGACAGCCTCGATAACGTATTCGAGAAGGATGTTGACGGCAACATCACGGCAGGTGAGCAGGCCAATGATAAGAACCGCATAATCAAGGGTTCTTCAAACAGCGTTATCTTCGATACTGCGGGTGATAAACTCATCGCTGCCGTTGGTCTTGAAGACATCGTTATCGTTAATACAAAGGATGCCATCCTCGTTTGCAAGAAGGATAAGGCTCAGGATGTTAAGAAGGTAGTCGATGCTCTTAATGAGCAGGGAAGAGAGGAGCTCCTTTGAGGATAGCTCTCGATCTTACTTCAACTCCGAAGTCCAAGACCGGTATCGGAAGATATATGCTGGGTCTTATCAAAGGGCTTCAGCAGGTCGATCAGGAGAACGAGTATTATCTTTTTGCGCAGGACGATGACCTCGACGGCTTCGGCGTGTATGCAAGTAACTTCCACATGGTTCCCTGTAAATCAAGGATACTAAGAAAACAGTGGGTCCGCATACTGTGGGAGCAGTTTGTTTTCCCGTGGAGACTTAAGAAGATCAAGGCGGACGTGCTTCACTGCCCGAACTATACAATGCCTTATTCCTTAAGGATAGTAAGCCCGAAGACAGCGGTGGTCAGCGCATTTCACGACATGGCTTATTTCTCTTTCCCCGAGCTTTACGTCGGCTGGAAGAGGGAGATGTTCAAGTGGTACATCAAGCGCTCGGCTAGATCTACCGATAAGATAATTACAATCTCGAAGAATTCGAGGGAAGACATCCCGAAGTTCTGTAAACCCAAGAATACAAACATCACGGTCACCTACATGGGTGTTGCTGATGAATTCTATACCGGTATGCCCGCGACTGATGAGATCCTCAAGAAGTACGGCATCGACCGCGAGTACATCTACTATGTGGGAACACTTGAGCCGAGGAAAAATGTTGCCGGCCTGATCAAAGGCTACAGACTTTTGTCGGATCCCATAAGAAGCAAGTATAAGCTCGTTATCACGGGTAAGAAGGGGTGGTTCTACGACGAACTGTTCAGCACCGTCAATTCCGATCCCGAATTAAGGGAGCAGGTCATTTTCACGGGCTTCGTTGATGATCAGGACATGATCCCGCTCATGAAGAGGGCGAGTGCCGCAGCATATGTTTCTCTGTACGAGGGCTTCGGTATCCCGGTAGCTGAAGCGATGGCAGCGGGTGTTCCCGTGGTTACTTCAAACAGATCTTCGATGAAGGAGATCGCAGAAGGTTACGGATCCTTATGTGACCCCGAGATGCCCGAGAGCATCAGGGATAATCTTGAGGAAGCACTTA
This sequence comes from Clostridiales bacterium, assembly GCA_017958365.1. GTDB lineage: Bacteria > Bacillota > Clostridia > Saccharofermentanales > Saccharofermentanaceae > Saccharofermentans. Next base: position 6,598 of record JAGDCV010000056.1, on the reverse strand, counting down.
AGCTTAACCGCCAGGCAAAAGAAGGCGGCGACGTAGCCCTTAATAAACTAAAAGCCGCGCAGGATCATGCGCGGATATTCTCGTGGAAAACCTGTGCCGCCGAGACCGTTAAGGCCTTTGGTGAAGCTTACGGTAGACGCCGCGCCTGACGAATTCAGGCATCGCGCATACGATGGCGTGAGGGATCGCGCCGGTATAGTAATCTTTCTTTGAAGTCCAGCCCGAAGTCATGAGCATCTTATGGAAGTTGAGCATTATCTTTGCATACTCCATTCCGCCGCGTCTTAGATACATTCCTTCATCGGTCCTCATGTAAAGAAGAGGCTCGTTAAGGTTCGCGCATTTCGCACCGTTTCTGAGCATCCTTATCCAAAGATCGTAGTCTTCGAACAAAGGATAGTCTGAAGTATATCCGCCTGCCTCGATGACCGCACTCTTGCGGAACATGACACAGGGGTGGTTGAAAGGATTTCTCTTCTTCGAGTATTCGATGATCTCTTCCTGCGTACGCGGAACGTCGCGCTGGCCGGTAAGATAACTGATGTTGCCCTCAAACTCATAAACGGGAGCACTTACGATATCAAGTCCTTCGCTTATCTTCGAGTATTCCTTGCCCATGCGTGAAGGCGTTGCGATATCGTCGCTGTCCATCCTTGCGACGATGTCGTATGAAGTATGCTTCAAGCCCTCGTTCAAAGCTGTGCCGCGCCCGACATTCTCGGGAAGGCGAACGACCTTGATCGTAGGATAGGAATTGATTACTTCTTCGAGTGCGGAACCGATGGGTCCGTCGATAACGAGAACGAACTCTGCGGCAGGGAAGTCCTGTGTCATTACGCTCTCGATGCTCTGTCTTAAGTTGACGGCATTCTCTTCCGAGTAAACGGACATAAGAACGGAATACGGATTAGCCATCTGTACCTACCGTCCTGTGAAGCTGTGCATCGGTGGAGACTACGGTCTCTCTGTTCTCCTCAAAACTCTGGTTATAAAGGTGAGGAGTAAAGATTGCACGAACAGTCAGGAATATGATCTTGATATCCTGAAGGATGGAATAATTCTTGATGTAAAGAAGGTCGTAACGAAGCTTGTCCTGAGCGGTCGTATCGTAGTTGCCTGATACCTGGGCAAGACCGGTGATACCCGCCTTAACCGCAAATCTTTGTGAGTAACCCGGGATCTTCTTCTCGAAGTCTGCAACGAACTCGGGACGCTCTGAACGGGGACCTACGACACTCATCTCTCCCATGAGAACATTCATGAACTGAGGGATCTCGTCGATCTTGCTTCTTCTTAAGAAACGTCCGATCTTTGTTACACGCGGGTCGTTCTTACCTGAGATAACGGCACCTGTCATGGCCTCCGCATCTACTCTCATGGTACGTAATTTATATATGTAATAAGGTTTGTTATTGATCGTAAGTCTTTCCTGCTTGAAGAAGACGGGACCGCCGTCCTCGATCTTGATGCAAAGCGCGCTCAACAGGATTATCGGGGATGTTACGATAAGAGCAAATATCGATACGATGAGATCGAGTATCCTCTTGAAAGTACGCTGCTCAAAGGTAAGTCCCATTCTGTCCATGAGCATAACCATGAGGTCATTAAGATAGATTATCTTGGACTTATAAAGGCTAATCTCGTAGAACTGCGGTACTACGTAAACTACCGTGTTGTATTTCGCGCAGGCAAGGATGATGTCTGACTTAACGTCCTCGGGAACGTCAGGGCAGATGAAGATCTCAACATTACTTCTGATGACGGCACGCACCGCACGCTTGTCGGAATAGCGCACGAGCCTCGAGAAGTCGAGGTCAACGCTCTTAAGTGAAGGGGAGATCTTCGCCTTGACCTGATTCATGGTGGCGACATTGGATCCGATGATAACAAGGCTTCCGGTCTCGAATACCTTGCGGCTTATGGCCATGCAGATCATCTGCCACATGAAGATATAGATTATCAATACGACGAAGCTCAAGAGGATAACGCTTCGAGGGAAGGCACGAAGCTCTGTCAAGTCCTTCGCGGAAAGCGTGATCAAAGTCTGTATGAAGCTGAATTTAATGGAGTCTGCGACGACCTCGACGTTCTTCTTGCGGAAGAATCGCGCCATCTGGAGGAAGTCAGCAAGAACAAAGCTCGAAAAAGAGATTATAGGGATCAACATCAGGTAAGCGTCGTAGTTGTTAACGCCTGACTCAACGTTCTCCATCTCGGAACCGAAGATCGCGAAGAAGCTCGTGACGTAGGCAAAATTAACCATTACCACAAGACCGCAAAGGAAGATGATCTTAAGGATATGCGTTAAAGTTACTTTGCTGTTGCTCATTTTCTCCCCACCGACGGCTCACAAGGCGAGAGCCCCCATAGTCGATTCGATTATAACATACTGTCTTTTGGTACAAAATTAATAGAGAAAAAATCTAAAATATTTATTAAATACGCCTTGAAAGTTTGAAGCGCGTTAAGTATATTGAAGTGTAATATTCTTTAGGGGATGAGTAGAATAATGAAGAACGGTTCCGGATCAAGCGGAAATTCAAGCAATAAAGGGCATTCAAGGCCTTCTCACTTGACACAGGGCAATGCTCCTGTAAGAGTAGGCTCTTCTTCAAAATCCAAGAAGAAGACTTCACAGACCAGATCTTCGGCTCCCAAGAAGCCGGTAAGACGCAAGCAGAAGGCACCCGTTGGCACCAAGGCGCTTGCTGTCGTTCTTGTTTTGCTTGCACTTGCAGGCGGCGGTTACTACCTTTATTCAACCGGATTCTTCGATCCCAAGTATGACATCGTTCTTGCTGACGGCACGACGGACAAGGTTTCTGCCAAGGAACTGCGCTCCATGCTCGAGACTGATAACTTCATCGATGGCATCGTCATCAACGGTATCGACGTAAGCGGCATGAGCAAGGATCAGGCTCTTAACACACTTCGCCCGAACCAGCCTGCCGAGCCCACTCTTAACATCAGTCTTAATCTTGACGGAGTTAACTATCCTCTTGATCTGAGCACTCTTACATTGACTTCCACACTCGACACTGTAGTCGAGGAGGCTTATAACTACTTAAGACTTACGGGAAATGAGGATCCTCAAGGCCTTGTCAATCTCTATAACCAGCGACTTGCCCTGATTGCTAATCCCGCACAGTACACTTCCGCTTATACACTCTCTTCCGAGGGCGTTGAGCAGATCGTTAACGAGACTTTGGCTGATGCTACTTCAATAGCTCAGGATGCTGTCATCACGGGATTTGATCCTGAGACAGAGACATTCACATATACGAACTCCCAGAGAGGTTATGAGATCAATATGGCTGAGGCAGTCACAAATGTCCGTAACCTTCTCGAGTCCGGTACATATGAGGGAACGGTCGATGTTGTTGCATCCGTAACCGAGCCTTCCCTGACAACGGAGATGATCCAGAACGAGTTCGGTCTCATCGCAAGTTCAACTTCAACGACATCTTCAAACAGCAACAGAAACCACAACATCCAGATCACCTGTGAGAGGATCAACGGTCTTGTTCTTCAGGCAGGCGAGGAGTGGTCTTTCAACGACTTTATCGGTGAGAGAACAGCAGCATCGGGTTACGAGGTTGCAGGTGTTATCGAGAACGGACAGTCTGCACAGGCTTACGGCGGCGGTATCTGCCAGGTAAGCTCCATGATCTATCAGTCCGTTATCAAGTCCGACCTTGAGGTTATCGAGAGAAATCCTCACATGTGGCCTTCCACATATGCTGCAGCAGGTACAGACGCAGCTGTTGACTGGCCTAACCAGGACTTCGCATTCAGAAACAGTTCGGATTATCCCATCGCACTTTCTGCTTACTGGGATCCCGATACTTCCAAGATCACTGTATCCATCTTCGGACATCAGTTCCCTGACGGACAGTACATCGTATTCGAGGGAGAGACTCTTTCCACAAATCCCGCAGGTGTTCAGTACATCGCCAATCCTACGCTTCCCGTAGGTCAGACGAACAGCTTGAGAGCTGCTCACGACGGTGTTACGGCAGCTTCCTACCAGATCTGGATGGATGCTAACGGCAACGAGATCAGAAGAGTCGAGCTTCCTAACTCATGGTATTCGACGATCGCTGCTCAGATCGAAGTCGGAACGCTCAATGCTGACGGTACTCAGGCTACGCTTGATCCCGCAACAGGTGCTCTTACGGATGTAGTCGAAGGACCTCCGGCAGAGACAGGCGATCCGAATGCTGATCCTAATGCAGATCCCAATGCCGGCGGCGAGAATCCCGCAGATCCGGGTGAAGGAGAGGCTGTTGAACCGCCTCCCCCGGAACAGCCTGCCGATGGCGAGCAGCCTGCTGCCTGATACTACTGACAGGACCGATAATGGCTGACAGCAAAGACTATCACGAACTATTAATCAGCGAATCACTTATACCGGACATCTTTATTGTCCGGTATATGCCTATGTTGAGCAAAGATGCGACAGACCTGTATCTTTGGGCAACCATGAATTATAAGGGCAGGAAGTTCAAGTTGAAGGATGCCCTGTCCTACACGATCATCCCGGAAGAGGATATCAACAATGCGTTGAAAGAACTCGTTGCGAACGGCCTTCTTACAAGGTCCGATAACGACGAATTCGAGTTCACAGACATTAAAAAGATCGAGATCGACGAGTATATCAACTCGAAGGTCGACGGTGACGGTGTCCTCGTGCTTAAGAGCGACGAGAAGAAGCGCAAGAAACTCGCCGAATCCATCCAGAAGACTTACTACAACGGCTATATGGCCTATGCTTTCTACAAGCTTATCGATAAGTGTCTGCATGAGTATCACTTCGAGGATGCCGTTGTGTATGCGCTTTTCGAAGAGGGGAAGAAACAGAGGGTGCACTTTAAGGTGCCGATGATGTATGAACTCGCGCAGGAGTGGTATGAGAAGGGCTATCTGACGGCGGATTCGCTTAAGGAGTACTACGAGCGCCAGGGCAACAACGACGAGCTTGTCAAGCTCATGGGCAAGCTTTTAAGAAGGCGCCTGAACGATAACGATCTGACGCGCATCAGCAAGTGGACGGAGCTTTATAAGGCTGATCCCGAGCTTGTGCAGTATGCTTTTAAATGTAACGAATATCGCGGTAATATAAGAACAGTGGATGTCGAGAACAAGCTGCGCGACTGGTTTGACGCGGGCGTGACCTCGATAGACAAGGCTTGTATCTACGAGAAAGAAAGAGAAGAAGAGAACAAGGCCAAGGCAAGCCGCGCCAGAGGCCGTACGAATGTCAGGAAAACCGGCAAGGATGCAGGTATTACGGTTGAGACCAATAAGGATAGAAAGGACGTAAAGAGCGCACCTGAGAACGATCCTGTGGCCGATAACGATCCTATCCTTGCCATGTTTGGGGGAGAAAACGATGAAGACGATATCTGAGGCGGTAAACGAACGCCTTTCGCGTATCAACAATATCAAGGAAGTTAATAAGGAAGACGTCATTGACGCCGTTTATGAGAAGTTTCCGGAGCTTAAGAAGATAGACTCGCAGTTGATCGAGGTCCGCGCCGAGAAGCTCATCGCATCGATCGAGCACGACACGGATCCCATGGAAGCCCTTAACAAAAGGGAAGCGGATCTTCTTAGCGAGCGTGAGAAGTTCCTTCTTGATAACAACATAAGAGACGACTTCGATTCCACGAGGGCCATCTGCCGCAAGTGTAACGACACGGGTTACGTTAAGACGAATGACGGCAGGAGTGTCGTCTGCCCCGACTGCATGAAGGATGCCGTAAACGAGGTGTTCGACGCATCGGGACTTAAGGATTACTCGACATTCACCCTCAAGAGCTTCGACCTTGAGTACTACGAAGATAAGGGCGCAAGAAGGGAGAAGTTCAATAAACTCCAGAAGGTCATGACGCGTAAGTCCGATACTTCCATCATGATCTTGAACGGCACTGTAGCTTCCGGTAAGACATACCTTGCCGTCATCTCCTGTAAGTACGCCATCATTCAGGGCTTCTCGGCTCATTACCTCAAGGCAGACAGGCTCTACGAGCTTACGGAAGAGCAGCTTGATGACCTTAAGACCTACGACTACATCGTGATCGACGACTACGTGCCCGAGATCACGCGCGTTTATAAGAATGCAACCAATCTCCACGCGCTTCTCGAGGCGAGGACCGCGTCTAATCTTCCCACTGTCATCGTTTCCTCCATGCCTTTGGCAGAGCTCGTTGACGGCTCCGAGGAGAGGATCGCGGGCAAGTTAAGAGGTGCGGGAACACTCTGATATGAAAGTTAGAAGCGGCATTGATACCGTTCATATCCCGAGGATCGAGCAGATCCTTACACGGGAGAGCACGCTTTTTCTCGACAGGTGCTTTACGAAGGCCGAGCGCGAGTATGCGGATTCGCACAAGTCGGAGCGCAGGATAAACGAGGTCTACGCCGGAAGATTCGCTGCGAAGGAAGCGGTCTCGAAGGCGATCGGCACGGGAATCCTTACCGAAGGCATCGCATTATCCGACATCGAGATCACTGCCGACGATCACGGCGCACCGGTACTTACGCTTCACGGGGAAGCCTTAAAGAAGGCGGAGGATCTTAAAGTCATATCCTCATC
>JAGDCV010000055.1 GCA_017958365.1 Clostridiales bacterium | reverse complement strand
TCATAATATGAGAAAAAACCGGTCGAAATATGACTGGAATCGTTATCTGATATTACCAAAGATGCTATCAGTATTAGTAAACATCCGATGAAAACCCAACGATAATTCAGAACAGTTAAAAGCAATCTCTTCATTGTCGGCATCACTAATGATAAAAATCATGCAGTTTATACTGATATATTTCAGATTGGATGAGTCGGCTTATTTGTGGCAATAGTGTGAGATTTAGAATAACTTCTGATCTTTGGTTACTGATCTGCTTTCTTAAACACCACGAGTTTACTTAATACATAATTCAGGATTATTACGATGACATTCGCTCCGGCCTTGATAATTATCTCAGGGCCGTGCATCATGTCTACTCCGATATACATGATCAAAACATCTACACCTAATGTGGCAAGACGGGCTGCCATGAACTTGATAAGTTCAGGGAGGAAAGTTGCCATCTTCATGTCCTTACTGTCGAACACATATAACTTGTTCGTTATGAACGCGAACAGTACGGCTACGATCCATGCGATGATGTCACTCGGGATATTGGCTATGCCGAGTTTCTTATAGCAAAGAGCATATACGGCGATATTGATTATCGTCGTCAACACTCCGAAGATGCCGTAGAGGATTATCCCCTTATATTTCTTAATGAGCTCCATTATCTTCTGTATCATTCGTTCACCTTATCGTCCAAGATATAACTTAACCAGCATGTAAACCATAACAAGAGTCATGATCACATAAACATTGGTACACGTCCTGATGGCTGCCGCACGTGTTTTCTCATCAGCGCCTTCCCTTGACTTATGAAGACCGAACTTGGTTATGCTCATAAGTATCAGGATAATAACCGGGAAGAAATACCTTCCCTGTATTCCGTAGATGACGCCTGATCCGGACGGTGTGTAGCTGAGAAGCATAGCAGGTGTGATGAGAAGCGACAGAACGAAGATAACGACGAAAGCAATCCTGTCGCTCTTCTTAAGCTCAAGCGTATCCTTCTCGAATGTCGAATAAACAAATGCTGCAAGAACGGAACCGAATACGGTAACGAGCACAAACACTTCTTCAAGATAGCTTAAGTACATGCCGAATGCTTCTGTAAGGTAGTGGTCGGAATAAAGGAAGAAAGTCTTTACCACCATCCTTAAGTACTGTGCCGGGTTATCGAAAGCAAACTGCGTCATCATGGTTCCGCTGTTCTCCTCGCCGAACTGGAACAATTCGTCGGAAGGAAGGATCTTATCAAACAGAAGAACAGACAGCAGTGCTGCAGCAATGATGCCGGTTGCCGTAAGGATGGACTTCTTATCTTTCTTTATAAGGAGGAGCATTAGCGGCAGCAGGAACAATCCGCATCCTCCCTTGACTGAACCTAGCAGGAAAGCCCAGACGACGGCCTCGATAACGGATGCGCGCGTTATCTCAGAACGAAGTTTCAGGAAGATAGCCACGAAGTTAAGTGAGACTATTATTACCATCGCATCATAAGAGAAGGAACTGCTCATCATGAGTGATACGGGAAGAAGTGCAAGAGCCGCAAACAGTGACTTACCGACAGGAGCATTTCTTATCGCACGAAGGCACCCGAGAACATAAGCTGCCAGTATAAACACTCTTGCAAGGATAACTGCAATTGCAGAACCCAGTCCCAGAAGTCTTCCCAATGCAAGTCCTAACCCCTGAGGAAGCCAGTTGATGACAGAGTAGTATTCCATCTTTACTTCGTGAGGGATAAGATCAGCCAGGGTGGTATCACCCGCACTTGTTCTTAATCCCTGAACCATGGACGCGATACCAGCAAGATCAGGCTTCTTCTCAGTCCACCAACTGATGCCGTTATAGTAGGCGGTATCACATGTTCTTGCGAACCACTCGCGGTCACCGTTAACTCCCAAAAGAAGATTCGATACACGGTAACTTGCAAGGAAATGTGCACCCGAATCGGGGACGTTCCACGGCTGCATGAAGATGAAGTATACGAACGACAAAGGAAGGACAGTAACAAGGAAGAACACTTCCACATTAAGTTTCCCGCGCTTCCTTAGAATGTCGATCGCGACAAGATACACGATCATGAGACCTATGACCATCGTTGCGACCTTACGGCCAAGGTCAGTGTCCCTGATACCTGCGAAAGATATCTCTCTTACGCCGCTCTCCTCGGGGTTCGATGCAAGTTCAACCTGCAAAGACTTCTCGGGAGAAGTATTGGTTATGGTCAAAGAATACTCACCGTTCTCGTAATACCTTAAGCCCGAGGATGAATCCTTCGTTCTTAACAGCATGCAGAGGCGTCCCGTTGTGACACGCCAGTCATGAGAAACGGCCGTGTTATCAAAGTATGTGGTTCCCGTAGTGTTGTTAACGAGAGTAACAAGATACTCGGAAGCATTCTCTCCCGTCGTGAAGATCTCAAGACCTTCGAACGGTTCTCCATTGTAAGAGAAAGTGTAGTCTGCTGTTGCTTCAGGGCCTACCGTATCCCATACCTCCGTAGCAGACGGAACAGGTTTAACGCTAAGCCTCGTGGCTATCGCCGGGAACAGATCAAACTGGAATATGAAGAGCACGAACATTACAGCGATACCGCTTACGACTATCTTAACGACAGACATATCAAGAAGCCCGCCCCAGATAGAAGAAACTGCGAATGCCGCGATGAAGATCAGCGCCATTACGGCAAACCACTTAAGGCATCTTCCGGAATCGTAAGTAGTCACATAACAGGACAGATTACCCGTTGAAGCCGCACCGACGGCAATGCTGTTATCACCTTCAAACTGCTCAGTTATCCTGATCTTATAAACACTGCCCTTATTGAGCCTCACAGTGTGATCCGCTTCAAATCCCCTTATCGCATTATCGAGAAGTTCGGAAGCACTTACATGCCATTCACTTAAGACCGTATCACCCTCAACGAACTCGACCTTAACATCGCCTTCATTTACTCTCGCATATGTGGCGAATGTTACCGCGACAGATCTTAATACGGGATCGTCTGAATCGATAAGAACATTAAGCTCGACCGGCTGTCCGCTTTGAAGCTCGACGAACTGCTCCGTCGGATAATAGAAAGTGCTGTTCGTATAAACCGACTTCGACTGCCAGAACAGCGTCAAAAGTATCAGCACGCCCATTACGGCCGACACAATTATCTTTGTTAATCTTCTCTTGTCACTAAGATCTATCTTCATATTCTGTTTCTAATTATCACACAGGTACTTTAAAAGACAAAAGCGCGAAGACCTGTATTCCCTCGCCTCTGCCAAAGCCCGTAAGACCTTCTCCCGTGGTTGCAGTGATTCCGACATGCTTCTCGGATATGTTAAGAAGCTCCGCGATCGATTTCTTTATGGAAGGAATGTGATCTTTAAGCTTGGGACGCAGACACTCTATCGTGAGCGATACATGAACGATGGAAGCACCGTCCATGTACTTCAACGCTTCCTCAAGATAGACCTTCGAATCCTTTATTCCCTTCTCAAGACAGATGACATCCGCAGCTCCGCCTAAGATGTTCACTCCCGTATATCCCGATATAGCATTCGTAATAGCATGCAGGATAACGTCTCCGTCAGAATTAGCCTGAAACTGCCTGTCAAAAGGAACCGGGTAACCGCCGAGCATGATGGAATTGTCCGAAGGATCGAACTTCTCATCAAGGAATCTGTGGCTGTCCTGGCCTATCGTCGTCAGATAATCGTATTCCATATTCTCACCTCTCAAGCATGGAAAGGTCCGGCTCATATCCGTTGTCGGACATCCATGCGGACACATCCTCTATGCTCCAATAATCATAATCGTAACCGCTGAACGTTGATACTCTCACATCATTCACGATCAGCACAAACTCGGGATATCCTCCCACGTGGTATGCGGTGCTGATGTCGTCAGCATAGACGCCGTCGATACCTATAAACAGGACTCTTTCCGCCAAAGTCTGCGCGAGATCCTCAACACCCGCCGTAAGACTCTGCGAACCCTGTGCCGATGACGAATAGAAATAGAGACACACGGGAATATCAGACTGGGATGTTAATCCGTTAAAGTCCTCTACGGCACGGTACTGTATTCCGAAGACGCCCTCATCCTCACCGTCAACCTGCTCCCATACATATGCCGAGACAGAAGACGTGTAGTCGATATTTCCGAGATACTGATAGTACCCGGTTTCTGTCGGTTCCGTCTGCTTCTCACAACCCGTAAACGATACGAGCGGTAGCGTGATCATCAACAAGGATATAAGCGCCTTACGTATCATAGAAGTCCCGTTATTTCCTGTGCGGCCTTTACAAGCATATCGTCCGTGCTGACGCTTTCCGTATTGCCCGAATCAACAAGGGCGGTGACAGAAGGGTCGAGCGGGATCTTATCAAGAAGCGGTATCCCGTACTGTGCCAGTGTTTCGAGAAGGACCTTGTCGTCACCGAACAAAGATATCTCATCACCGCAGTGAGGACACTTAACATAAGCCATGTTCTCAACAAGACCTAAGATGTTGACGTTCATCATGGAAGCCATGTTGCCTGCCTTTGATACGATCATCGAGACGAGCTCCTGTGGAGTCGAGACGAGGATGATACCGTTAAGCGGGATCGACTGGAAAACCGTAAGCGGAACGTCACCCGTGCCCGGAGGCATGTCGATGAGGAGCACTTCCAGAGTACCCCAGTTAACTTCAGTCCAGAACTGTCTTACAAGACCTGACAGGACCGGTCCTCTCCAGATAACGGGAGACGACTCATCATCAAGAAGAAGGTTAAGGCTTACGGCCTTGATGCCGCCCTTCGTTACGGCAGGCATGATGAAGTTATCGTCACCTGCAGTCAGTATCTCCTTAAGACCGAATGCTCTCGGCACGGAAGGACCCGTGATGTCGGCATCGAGGATACCGACCTTAAGACCTTGTGATGCAAGCTTATGCGCGAGTGTAACCGTCACGAATGACTTGCCTACTCCGCCCTTACCGCTTGCAACTCCGATAACACACTTGATATCGGACTTCGGATTCATGGGCTCCTTCGTAATCCCGTTTCTCTTCTCGCAGCTGTCCTGCGAGTGACAACCTTCTGCCTGGGGGCAGCCTTCACATGCTGATGCCATACATCAAACTCCCTTCAATATCTCGTCTTCGAAAAGCTCCTCATCCGAGTCCGCTCCGAGCATGCCTACTTCGACCATGATGTCGTTGAACTGCTGCTGCAATATCATGATGGACTCGGCATTCTCGTCGTTCTTTCCGAATCGTAATCTCGATGCAAGCCGGATCTCCGGCAGCATTAACTTTACCTTTTGGATCGCGGCCTTCGAGGTATTGGCAATACCCGTCCTGCCTTCGCTCATGTATTTCGCGATTAGTTCGCGTTCCATCGCAAGATTCTTCTTCTGAAGCTCACGCTCCTCCTTGCGGTGTGTCGTGAAGACCTCGCGGAATTCGTTGTAATCGTTCTGAGTAAGGCTTACCGCAGGCGCCGTCTTTGTCTTTATCGTGTCGACGGTTCCGTAGATCTGAGAACCGATCTTGTCGGAATATTTTCGAAGGCCTCCGGATACGCTTGCAAGAAGACGCACCTTCTTGTTGAAGCCGACGATGGCGGTAACGGTAACGACTATGTCTATTACGAGGAGCACAGCGGATATGCCGAGGAATCCCCAAAGAGCATACTGTGGAATGAGATCCGCGATTTTCATTACCGCGGGGTGAAGCATGAACATGCCGAGACTGCATGCGATTCCCCAGTAGATGGCAAAGCGCAGGCAGATGAATCCTTTGAAGTTGAACTTATAGTCGGAGTAGTCCCACCACCTCAGACGGAAGATGGCATAAAGGAGGACGCCTGCGATGAGTTCGACTGTCGTACAAACGATGGCGGAACCGAAGAACAGCATCGGGAAAGAATCCGCGAAGGGCATGAAGAACCAGATAACGCAGTAAAAACCGATGCCGTAAACAGGACAGAGAGGTCCGTTAAGAAATCCGCGGTTTATGAACTGACCTTCGGTGACTCCGTAGTAGATTACTTCAACTATCCATCCGATGATGCCGTAGATGAAGAACATGAATAATGAGACATCAAACGGAAACGGCAGCACCATCATTCCCCTTCACAGATTTCATTACGTGATAACCGCCCTTGATATCTATCGTCTCGCAGTTACCGAACAACTCGGTGAGTTTCTTCTTGGATGAATCAGCACCCTGCTTCCTTTGAAGCACGACGTATATGGCCGCACCTTCCTTCATGTGCGCATAAGACTGCTCGTAGAAAGCAAATACCGTCTTCTTGCCAGCTCTTACGGGAGGGTTGGTTACGACAGTGTCGAACAGCTTGTCTTCGGAAATGGCATCAAGAACGTCGCTAGTCAACACGGCTTCGGGCTTCTTGGAATTAAGTTCCCAGTTTTGCTTAGTAAGTGCGACCGCACGCGAGTTAACATCGACGCATGTTATGTCAAACAGGGTGAACACCGACTTCATTACGATGCCGACCACGCCCCATCCGCAGCCTAAGTCGAGCAGGGACTCGTCCCTTCCGGGACCTCTTCCCTTTATGTCTTCGATAGCCGAATGCAAAAGAAGATCCGTTCCCTTATCGACCTGAGTCTTGGAGAATACGGCAGTATCGGTAACGAAGCTGAAGTTCTTACCGTCTATTCTGTAGTCTATCGTCCTTTTGCTTGAAGGAGTTACCGGTTCGGATTCAAAATACTGGGGCATCAGTTCACCCTCTCGATCAAAGATTTAAGTGCCGGTGTCTTCATGATGATAAACATTAGAGGAAGACCTATGGCTATTACGACTATCGCTTCGGAAACAGCAACCTCTGCCATGGATATGCCAACGGCAGCAGCCGTTATCTCACTGTCCTTATCAAGAAGAAGGAACGGAAGATATCCTCCGACGATCAATCCGTTTACAAGTATCGGCGGGATTATCCCGAGAAACTTATTCTTCTTGCCGAGAATCCGTGAGAGGAAACCTGCTATTAATGTCGCAGCCGTTCCTCCGATTATATCGACCGGTCCTAAGTTAGACGGGTTAAGAAGATTGGCAAGAAAGCATCCGAGCGATAAGCCCGGGATGTAACCGAATGCAAATACGGGAAGAATGGTCAGGGATTCCGCAAGTCTGAACTGGACGGGACCGAACGCGAACTGCGCTATAGGCAAAGTCAGAACGACGTAAAGTGCCGCTATGACGCCCGAATAGACTATGAGCCTGATTCTTTTCTTGCTATCGTTCATTTTCAGAACATTCTCCTGATACGGTCGTTAAGCGATGCGATCGCGGCTGTCTTGTGCCAGGGCATCTCGGGGCACTGGATGAGGCCTTTCCTGACGGCATCCATGCAGGCCTTGATCTCGACGGCATAGGAATTAAGACCTTCCCTTACCGCGGAATCGACCAGTTCACTATTGTCGTTATAAAGCTCGATCTTCTCGTAGTCGTTGATGTTTGTTATCTTGATGTAGCCGTCCTCTCCGATTACGGAACCGTCTCTGTCGGTAACGGACGCGACCGTGACGAACGATACGGCCATGGCACCGTCGTGAGGAACTTCAAGAACATAGCTTAAGTCCTTCTCGACTCCGGTTGAATACTTATGTGCGAAAGCGGATACCGGCTCTAAGTTCTCACCTAGGATGCTTACGGCAAGGTTGGTGGGATAAACACCCAAGTCAAGGTAAGCACCGCCGCCGAGACTCGGGTCTGTGATGCGCGGTCTGTCCTCTACGTTATATCCGAGATTCGACTGCACGTACCTTACGGCACCGATCTTTCCGCTGTTGATCCAGCTTAACATCTTCTTGTGAAGCGGCATGAATGAAGTCCACATGGCCTCGCATACGAACACGCCTCTGTTCTTGGCTTCAGTAAAGATGCTGTCGGCCTCCTCGCGGCTCATGGCGAAAGGCTTTTCGACGAGGACGTTCATGTGGCTCTTGATGCACATGATGGCATTCTCGTAGTGGAACGTATTCGGAGTTGCGATGTAAACGAGGTCGATGTCCTTCTGGCGTGTCATCTGATAGTAGGAGCCGAGCGACTTCGCATCGGGGCAGTACTTCTTGACGAATTTGGTTGCCCTGCTCTTCTCTCTTGAAGCTACCGCAACAACCTGCACGTCCTCAAGGACCTTGATACTCTCTATCATCTTTGCCGCCATGGCGCCGCAACCGATAATGCCTATGTTAAACATCGCCGCTCTCCTTTTGATTTCAAATTTTGATCTTGTCTAATACAGTCGATATGTTCTCGTGGAAGACGAGCTTTGCCATCCTGTCCGCTGCCGTCGCATCACGGTTGATGATGATAAGGTTCTCGCCGCGGAAAAGATATGCGAGTGATGCTGCGGGATTAACCACGAGCGAAGTACCTCCGATAATGAGGCAGTCCGCATTGGCAACTAACCTCTGCGCTTCCTGCCAGGCGTCATGCGGAAGACTCTCGCCGTAAAGCGTGACCTCAGGTCTTATGAGACCGCCGCACACCTTACACTTGGGGATAGCTTCGTCACACTTGAAGATGTAGTCGGAAGGATACTTCTTGTGGCAGCGCGCACAGTAGTTTCTTAAAGTCGAACCGTGTACTTCCTGAACGTTGATGCTTCCGGCTTTCTGGTGAAGCCCGTCGATGTTTTGGGTGATGACTCCGTCGAGCTTACCCGCCTTCTCCATCTTCGCAAGCTTAATGTGGGCCGCGTTGGGCTCGATGCCTTCTCCGTTCAACTTCTGTCTGTAGAACTCATAGAAGACCTTGGGCTCATCTTCAAGACAGTTGATCGAGAGAAGATACTCGGGCGTGTACGAGTCGAATCTGACGTCGTGCTGGTTATAAAGACCGTCCTTCGATCTGAAGTCGGGGATGCCGCTCTCGGTGGAAACACCCGCTCCGCCGAAGAATACGATGTGCTTCGATTCTTCTATGATCTTGTTAAGCTCTTCATACTGCGCCGTATAGTCCACGCGGATCACCCCCTCTTTGCAATGACAGTGTGGATATCAGTTCTTGAACTTATCCTGCCATGACTTTATAAGTGCTTCGTCTTCGAAGTAGTTGATCTTCATTGCGTTCTTAAGGTCAGCCAAAGTAGCGGCAGCCTCTGCTCTTGCAACCTCGGTTCCCTTCTTTAATACGTCAACAACGTAAGGGATATCCTTCTGAAGTTCTTCTCTTCTTGCCCTGATGGGAGCAAGCTCATCCTCAAGCACGTTGATAAGGAACTTCTTGACCTTAACGTCGCCGAGGCCCCCTCTTTGGTAGTGCTCCTTCATCTCATCAAGAGACTTGTGCTCATCGCCAAACTTCTCGAAGTGCTCAGGCTTGCAGAAAGCATCGAGGTAAGTAAATACCGTATTGCCCTCGAGAGAACCCGGATCTTCAACTCTCAAGTGATTGGGATCCGTGAACATTCCCATGACCTTCTTCTTAACGACATCAGCGGGGTCTGACAGATAGATGCAGTTGCCGAGTGACTTACTCATCTTAGCCTTGCCGTCAGTACCCGGAAGTCTCGAGCAGATCTTGTTATCGGGAACCAGAGCCTGGGGCTCAACCAAAGTCTCACCGTATGTGGCATTAAACTTACGTACGATCTCTCTTGCCTGCTCGAGCATGGGGAGCTGATCCTCACCTACGGGGACCGTAGTAGCTCTGAATGCCGTGATGTCTGCCGTCTGGCTTATGGGATAGCAGAAGAAACCTACGGGGATCGAAGCCTCGAAGTTACGAAGCTGGATCTCAGACTTAACGGTAGGATTCCTCTCAAGTCTTGATACCGTTACCATGTTCATGTAGTAGAACGTGAGCTCCGTAAGTTCGGAGAGCTCTGACTGTATAAGGATGTTGGACTTCTCGGGATCAATTCCGCATGATAAGTAGTCCAAAGCAACTTCGATTATGTTCTCCCTGATCTTCTCAGGGTTATCAACATTATCCGTCAACGCCTGTGCATCGGCGATCATTATAAAAATCTTCTCGTATTCTCCGGAGTTCTGAAGCTCCACTCTTCTTCTCAGTGAACCTACATAGTGTCCGAGATGAAGTCTTCCGGTCGGTCTGTCACCGGTCAGAATGATCTTACCCATATCTTCCTCCAATAAAAGAAAAGTCCCTTTATTTTAAATAATAAAGGGGGATTTGTAAATGAAAAGCTATAGTTCCTGCTTAGAGTAATTCGTATAGAGAATCGGCGTCTTCCTTCTTTATCACGGGCTTAATGCTTAACACCCTGAAGCCGACCGTTCCGTTACCGAACTCAATGTAAACCTCGTCGCCTTCCTTAAGCCTCACGGAGGGCTTTGCGGGGCGTCCGTTGACCGTAACCCTGCCCGCATCACAAACGTCATTTGCGACCTGGCGGCGCTTTATGATCCTGCTGACTTTCAGGAATTTATCAAGTCTCATCCCTTCATCAGCCATTAGGAACCTACCTGCTTTCTGCCCTTGAGGGCGCTTGCGAGCGTCAGATCATCCGCGAACTCGATGTCGGAGCCCATAGGAAGACCGGAAGCTAAGCGCGTGACCTTGATGCCCGATGGCGAGAGAAGACGCGATATGTAAAGCGCTGTCGCATTGCCCTCCGCCGTCTGGTTGGTCGCGACGATGACTTCCTTCACCTCAGGATGCTCCGTCAGCCTCGCGAAAAGCTCCGTAAGCGTGATGTCATTCATGTTCATGTTGCCGACGGGGTTATACACTCCGTGAAGCACGTGATAGAGCCCGTTATACTCGTGCATCCTCTCGAAAGCGGAGACGTCACGGGGCGACTCTACGACGCATACCACGCTCCTGTCACGCTTGGGATCGGCACATATCGGACACGGATCGCTGTCCGTGAAATTCTGGCAAACTCCGCACCTCTTTGTAAGGCGCCTTGCCTCCGAGATGGCGCCCGTAAGGGCATCCGCATCCTCTTTGGACATAGACAAAATATGGAAAGCCAGCCTCTGGGCCGACTTTCCACCTATGCCGGGCAAAGACCCGAGCTTTGATATCAGATTTTGTACGGAAGGTGAATATCTTGCCATATCAGAAAGGCATCTTCACTCCGCCTGTTACCTTATTGAGCATCTCGGCAGAGGTAGCCTCGAGCTCGTCGTTAGCCTGGTTGTAAGCTGCAGTAATGAGGTCTGCGAGCATCTCGGAATCCTCAGGATCGATTACCTCGGGTGCGATCTCGAGGTTGTAGATCTTGTGGTCGCCGCCCAATACGAGCTTTACCTTATCTCCGCCTGATGTTCCGTTTATACGAAGAAGCTTGATCTCGGACTGAACGTTCTCGATCTCTCTTTGCATCTTCTGAGCCTGCGCCATGAGATTTCCCATGTTTCCCATACCGCCGGGTATTCCCTTAAATCCTTTTGCCATGTTATTTTCCTCCGTTTTGGTTTTCTTTTTCCTGCCCTATTGTATCACAATCCTCGTGATACTCCTGTTCTGTATTTACATTCCAGATAGCCGACTTATCGGTGCTTCCCGTAAGGATGCACTTGACCGCCTCAAAAGATGTCTCCATGGAGTGATCGAGGTTGTTGTAGCGGTGCTGTCCGTTCCTTCCGACAAGATAGAGATTATCTATCGTATCAAGATAGGATATGAGCGTATCGATCTCCGAGTATGTATCAAAGTACGCAGGATAAGCCTTCTTCACCTTCTCCATGTGAGAATCGATAACATCATCGGCACTCGAGATGAGATTGATCTTCACCATCTCCTCGACTCCGAGCTTCGAGAACTGCTCCTCGGTCATGTTCCAGAAGTCGTCGCCCTCGTTGCAGAAGTACTCTAGGCCGATCCACACCGTATTCTCAAGGTCCTTGACCATGTAAGGCGACCAGTTGTTATATATCTGGAACCGTCCCATCTTAACGTTTCTGTCCTGAACGTAGACCCAGCAGTCAGGCACGATATTGCCGACTGTCTTAAGCTTGGTCTTATTCTCAAGATTAAGCTTCTTCACAAGCACGCCGAGTGTCATGTAATCGCGGTAAGGAAGACCTGCAGCTATCCTTGCGGGATCTGAAGGAACGTCATTCATTCCTGCAACGAGGTCCTTTATGGGCATCGAAGAGATAACGTAATCTCCTGCCTCCTCGATCTGCTTTCCGTCCTTCTCATAAACGACGGATGTTATCTTGCCGTTCTCCTTGTTAAGTTTTACGACCTTGGCGTTCTGTATGATTGTTCCGCCCAGTTCCTCTACCTTTGAAGCGGTTACTTCCCAAAGCTCACCGGGACCTAACTTCGGATACTTAAACTGCTCGATCAGTGAGGTGTTGACCTTCCTGTTCGACACATGGAAGATCTTGCCGAATACGTCTTTCAATATCCC
>JAGDCV010000054.1 GCA_017958365.1 Clostridiales bacterium | reverse complement strand
TTATAGCCCGTAAGAAGCCTGTCCATGAACACGCGCGTGGTAACGGAGTTCACGATACAGAACAGATACGTTATCGCCGTCGTAAGCATGACGAAAACAACCGCCGCCCCTGCACCGATAAGCCTCTTCCTCGCGAAAGTGATAGTGCTCTTGCGCTTACCCGAAGGCTCGAAATCCTCCGAAGGCACCGGCATCAGAACGACACCCGTGAAAGAGCGGTCGAACTCCTCCGCGTCGACCTTGACGGTTCCCCTTGCGGGGTCATTTATGTATGCGTATTTGCCCCTGAAACCGTTAAGGACTACGAAGTGGTTCATGTTCCAGTGGATGATGCACGGGAACTTGCCTTCCTCCTTCAACGAGTCGGGGTTCATCCTGTATGCTTTTACATCAAAACCGTAGTTCTGGGCTGCAAGGTAGATATTCTTTGCCTTGGAGCCGTCACGGGAGACGCCGCAGTCTTTTCGAACCTGCTCGAGCGGGACCCACTTGTCGTAGTAGGCCATTATCATCGCAAGCGCTGCAGCACCGCACTCAAGTGCTTCGAGCTGCATTACTACGGGTACTTTTGCAACACCTTTCGTGAGTGTAGGCTTGATCTTACCTGCCATCAGTGCTAGTCACCCTTCAGCAGGAATTCGATCGGGTGGAAGGTCTCGGTTATGACCGTTCCGTCATATTCGCCGTCAGGAAGTGCAACTTCGGCAATTCCCACGGTTCCGCCATGTGAATCCGGTCTTATGGAAGCAATGACAAAAGTTACGGAAGCGGTCTCGACGACCATGCCCTCCTCAAGGCCCTGCGCACCGAGGACCCTGACCTCAGCCTGGTGGTCCGTAACATCAATATAGACATCGGAAGTCGTGGTAAGAGTTCCTATGCAGGCCCATGAAACCAGACCTATGAGCAGCATTATTATCGCTACGAGGATGATCCATATGCCGGCGCTTGTTACTTTAAGGTAATCCGTAAGCTGCTCGGGAGAGGATATTCTGTCCAAAACACTCTGCCTGAACAGAGGCGATGATTCCCGGTTGTTATTCTCTTTATTCTCAGCCATGGCAAACTCCTTTTATTAATTGTACCACGCCCGTTATTAATAATAATTAAATCTTGATAACAGATATGTGTTCGAGCTATACTTTGAAGTGAGATTCTCGTTATGAAAAATCTCAATATGTGTGAGTAATGTGAGGGGTAAGGTTATGGGGTTAGTAGACAGATTTACGTCACTTTCTTTGGTTCAAAAGATCATAGCAATCGCGGTTGCGGTCCTTCTGATCGCGGGCATTGTTATCGGTATCGTTTTCCTGACCAAAGGACTTTCCGCATCCACAATGAGACTTCTTAGCATGCAGGGTACTGTCACACTGACAGACTCGAAGGGCTCCGAGAAGTCTTTGACGGAGAACATGAGATTCGCAAGCGGCGATGTATTAAGCACCGGCAATGCAAGCCAGGCTTCGATCGCACTTGATGACACAAAGACTGTAACGCTCGAGCAGAACAGCCGTGCGGAGTTCACGCAGAGCCGTAATGCTCTCTCGATCAATCTTCAGAGCGGCGGTCTTTTCTTCGATGTTAACAAGCCTTTGGCAGAAGACGAGACATTCGACATCGTAACATCCACAATGACGGTCGGCATCAGAGGAACATCCGGTTATGTTCACGTTGACGGTCACGGAATCGCAAGTATCACGGTCATTACGGGTAACGTCGTTGTTACGGGCATCAACCCCAACACCGGCGAGACAAAGTCCACTAACGTAAGCGCAGGTCACAGGGCTACCGTTTATCTCATCAACGGAAGAACGGTAGGAAGCGTTGACTTCATCATGTCAGACCTCGCTGAGAATGACCTTAACATGTTCACGATCAACTGCATCCTCGATAACAGAACCATCCTTCTGACTGCATGCGCATTGAACGACTGGGATCAGACGATCCTTTATAACCTCGCAGGCAGAGAAGTCGTCGAGACAACCGAGGAAGAGCTTGAAGAGGTTGAAGAGATCCTCGAGACATATTCGGAAGAGACGATAGCAACGCCTACGCCGAGGCCGGCAAGCAACACAACGGCTTCTGAGGAGACGGAAGCAGAGGCGACACCGACACCTGAGCCTACGCAGGGCGGCAATAACAACCGTACCAATACACCGACACCTGCACCGACACAGGCTCCGAATGCTACGGCAACTCCTACGCCTACGCGTGCACCTTCGGCAACGGCTACGCCTACACCTACACAGGCACCTTCATCAGGCGGCGGCAGTTCGTCAGGCGGCGGTTCTTCTTCCGGCGGCAGTTCGTCAGGCGAATCTTCGGCAACACCTACGCCTGCACCTGCTACACCGACACCTGCACCGGCAACTCCTACACCGAGACCGGCTACTCCTACGCCTGTTCCGGCTACGCCTACAACAGCGCCCGCTACACCTACGACTACTCCGACGGAGCCTTCAGAGAGTTCGTCCGAGAGTGGTGAGTCCGGTGGCGGCGAGTCCGGCGGCGGTGAATCCGGTGGTGGCGAATCCGGCGGTGGTGAATCCGGTGGAGGCGAGTCCGGCGGCGGAGAATCCGGTGGCGGAGAATCCGGTGGCGGCGAATCCGGCGGTGGTGAATCCGGTGGTGGAGAATCCGGTGGCGGAGAATCCGGTGGCGATAACGGCGGAGATTGATATAATGGAGGTCTATGAAGACCGGAATTAAACGAAACATTGCATACGCTCTGGTCGGCGCGGTGATCACCACCGCGCTGATCGGAAGCGGACTTATCAAGCGTCCTGACAAATGGGTTCAGGATGCTCTTTTTCAGAGAGGAAGCGTAAGTTCGAACGAAATCATCATCATCGGCATCGATGACGAGGCGCTCGAACGCTTGGGACCCTACTACTCCTGGGACAGGACCATCATGGCATCGGCACTCGAAGCCCTGGCTTCCGACCCCGACAAGAGGCCCGCAGTAGTCGCGATCGATACTTTGTACGCGAGCACCACTACTCCCGAAGCTGACACAAGGCTTGCCAATGCTGCTGAGGAGCTAGGGTGCGTCATCACCGGTACCGTTGCAGAATACGGTACTTCCCAGTTCTTCTCCGACAGCGGAGAGGTCGTTACCAACAGTTACTCCGTACTTAACTACGAGGAGCCTTACGAGCAGCTGCGTGACGTCACTACGCAGGGACACATCAATGCGATGGTCGATATCGACGGCATCATGAGACATGCTCTCCTGTACGTCGAGCCGACTGACGAGAACGGCAACGTTCAGCGCGTTTATTCGATGCCCTGCGAGGTTGCGCGTAAATTCCTCGAGAGCCGCGGCGATACACTTAAGTACCCTACCGTAAACGAGAGAGGACAGTTCTACGTCCCCTTCTTCTCGAAGCCTAACGGCTTCTACGACGGATTTAACATCGCCGATCTTATCGACGGTGAGATTCCTCCCGAATACTACGCAGACAAGATAGTCCTCATCGGCCCTTACGCCGTAGGACTCCAGGACGCATATTTCACACCTATCGAGAGAAGCCGTCAGATGTTCGGTATCGAGATCCAGGCTAATGTCATCCAGGGTCTGATCGAGCATACATACAGGCAGGAAGTATCAAACCTTCCCCAGCTGGCTGTCCTCTTCGTCCTGAGCGCTCTTTGCATGTTCCTGTTTCTTAGCTGGAAATTTGCACGTGCGACTGTCACGGGAATCCTCATATCGGGACTTGCACTCGTGGCCTCTTACTTTAATGCCGAGGCGGGCTACATGACGCATCCTTTATGGATACCCGCAAGTGTGCTCTCGCTCCTTCTTGTTGCCATCATCATCCACTACTGGCGTGAAGCCATGGAGAGAGCGAAGGTATATAACACCTTCGAGCGTTATGTTGCACCTTCCGTTGTTAAGGAGATCCTCAAGGAAGGTACGGATGCACTCGAGCTCGGCGGCAAGAATGTTGATATCGCGGTGCTTTTCGTAGATGTAAGAGGATTTACGACGATGTCAGAGAGGCTCGAGCCTGAGAAGGTCGTTTACATCTTAAACAAGATCCTGACCATGACGTCTTCTTGTATCGAGAAGAACGGCGGTACGCTCGATAAGTTCGTCGGCGATGCTACGATGGCGTTCTGGGGCGCTCCCTTCCCGCAGGAGGATTCGATCTATCTTGCTTCGAAGACGGCGCTTGATATCGTTCACGGATGTGAGCAGGTTGCAGCGCAGCTCAAGGAAGAGACCGGCGAAGACTTCAAGGTCGGTGTCGGTGTTCACTACGGTCCCGCGGTCGTCGGCAACATCGGTTCCGAGAGACGCATGGACTACACGGCTATCGGCGACACTGTAAATACGGCGGCGCGACTCGAGGCGAATGCTCCGGGAAGCACGGTCTACATCAGCCGCGTCGTTGCAGATAAATTGGGAGACCTCGCGAAAACAAAATCTCTCGGGGATTCCGTAAAACTTAAAGGTAAAGCAGACGGATTTGAAGTTCTGATACTTGAGAGCCTGGAGGAAAAGTAATATGTTGAGTTTCTTTGGAAGAGGATCGGCATTCAGCGACAAGAATAACTGTGCATTCTTTAGAAGCGGGGATAAGCTCGTACTCATCGACTGCTCTGTAACAGCTTTCAACAAAGTAAAGAGCATGCCTCTGGACGGCATCACGGGTATCGAGATACTCGTTACCCACACTCATTCGGATCACGTGAACGGCGTCGCGATGCTTATCGACTACATGTGGTTCGTAAAGAAGATCCCGGTTACGGTAATCGCACCTTCCGAAGATGTCAGGAAAGATCTTCAGTATCTGCTCCACAGACTCGACGGCTGCGAATTGGAATGGTATACGCTTGTTATTGCTTCCGAGTATAATGCTCCTTACATCAAGGCCGTTATCCCTACCACGCACTCCCAGCAGCTCACCGGACGCTGCTTCGGCTATAACCTCGATGTAGACGGCACGAATGTCGTATATACGGGCGACTCGAATACGATCGAGCCGTTTAAGCCTTATATCAGTTCCGGCACCGAACTTTACATGGAAACATCTTTCTATAAGAGCGATGTTCACATGCATATCGACGACCAGATCGCATTCATCAAGGAATTCGTAAACGACGGGGTCAGCGTATATCTCATGCACCTTGATGATGAAGCCCGCATCTTAGAGAAGATCTATGGCACGGGCGCAAAGTTCGCACCTGTTACCACTGCCGATGGTGAATCCGAAGTCACTCCCGACCTTATCTACGGCATTACCGACAGGCTTTATAAAGAGACATGCAAGAATGACGATAACGATCACCACCTTATCTTCGGAGCTCTTACCGAGCTTGGTAAGAACATAGTAGGCGCCGACCGTGCTTCATTCTGGAAGTGGGACAAGCGCCGTCATGAACTCTGGACTACGGCAGCAACGGGCGTCGATAAGATCATCATTCCTGATAATACGGGACTTGTAGGCTAGGCCATCACGAATAAGAACGTGTTCGTTACTAACGACCCGTACTCTGATCCTGACTTCAACTCCTCGGTAGATAAGAAGACTGGATATGTAACAAAGTCAGTCATGGTCCTCCCTGTTGCCGACGTTAACGGCGAGTACATAGGAGCATTCCAGCTTATAAACAAGTTAAGCGGCGGCTTTGATATCGAGGAAGACTCAAGAAAACTCTCATTGCCGGCTTTGATCTTAGGTCTCGCACTCGAGTCGGATACATTCCTTGATGACGCTCACCATGACCGTCTTACAAAGCTTAAGAACCGTATCGGTTTCTACTCCGACTTCTCGAGAAAGTATATGAAATATCTCGAGGCTGACTGTGATAAGCCCCTTAGCATGTTCATCTGCGACATTGATAAGTTCAAGATGGTAAACGATACTTACGGACATAACGCAGGCGACCAGGTACTCGAGCACGCAGCAAAGCTTCTGCTCGGATCATGTGAAGAGAATGAGAATGCATACCGTTGGGGCGGCGAGGAGTTCATCATCCTTATGCCCGACACCACATTGGAGCAGGCTGTCGCAAAGGCAGAGAAGCTTCGTAAGGAGATCGAGGCTTCAGAATTCCCGGCTGACGGCGTCATGATCCATAAGACCATGAGCTTCGGTGTTCATACATTCGTTAAGGGCAAGTCCATCGAAGAGAATGTAAGCATGGCAGACGTGCACCTGTACACCGCCAAGGAGACGGGACGTAACAAGGTAGTCTACACAAAGGAATGATCCTTAAGATCAGATCTTGGAACGAAGCAGATCGATAAGCTCGGCGGAACTGTCTGATTTCCTTACCGAGTAAGCTTTTTGTACTGTCGTGAAAAGATAGAAATTACTGTCGGTCTCCTTGACCTTATGAAGGTCGTCGTAGACGATGACAGTGTGATTGACGTCCGAGTCGACCTCGAATCTGTCCTCATAGAACTTGTATTTATAAGTGGTCTTCTGCAAAGTCTTGTCTGCACGGAAAGAAGATATCATCTTCGCCTGCGATCCGAAGTAACTTAATACAGGCACAACGATCATGGCGATGGCACAGATAACGATTGAAATGACAAGACCCTTCTTGATGCTTACGGCAAGCAAGGTAATGAAGAGCAATTCACAGATGATAAGGCATGAAGCATTATTGGCATTAAAGAATGCAGCCTTGTGATATTTCTTAAGTTCGTTCTCATCCCACTTGTTAGAACTCTCGTAAGGCATGATCTTCACCCATCCCTGTTAAAGATTTTTTACATTATAGCACAAATCATGCTTAAGTCATATCGCCCAGGTAATCGAGGTGGAATAAAACAAGCAAAACATTCCTTAGGATAAAGTTCCCTACTATGACCACAAGGATGCCCCACGCTTCCCAATTATAAAGGACGCGCCAGACCCGGGATTCCTCTTTGATGAGTAAGGTGTTATGTAAAAGCGCCACCCACATGCGGACACATAGGATGACCGCATATACAGGCACCGGGTTTGACAGGAAAGACCTTACGACATCGAAGTCAAATAGTGCGAGCATCGCCCGCGTCCCGCCGCACCCGGGGCAGTACAGGTGAAGTTCACGCGAGAAGTAGCACCGCTCCTGATTCTGCGGGAACCACTCAGGATGGATGTGAAAGACAACAAAAGAAATTGCGGCAACTGCCAGGATGACTGACATTGCCGCAAATGCAATTACAAATCTCTTGTTTGTCTTCGTCAGCAAAATATACCGAGACCGAGAGTACAGAAGATATCTAACAAAAACTGCGTTATGAACGAGACTATGGCAAGGATCCATCCGATCGTGGCAAGGTTCTTGTACTCCTTGCTGTTGACAGCTCCGATGATACCTAAGATCAAAGCTGCAACACTGAATATGTACAGGGGGTTAATGAAGAAACCCGTGATAGCCAGTATCAATGAAAGGAGAGCAACCACGCTGTAGTCTCCGTCTCCGGACTTCTGAGTCGTGTTGTTGTAATTGTACTGACTCCGGTCATAGTTATAACTGCCGTTGTCAGAAGAAGTTACAGGCTTAACAAGAAGGCTGGAATCCGGCGTACCGCTAATGGGCTCCGCCTCCCCTTCACTCTCGAAAGGAGCTCCGCATTTCGAGCAGAAATTGTTCTTGTTCGGGTTCTCCGTTACGCAGGTGCTACATGTCTTCATAAATCTATCCTCCCCTTTTATTCCGTCTTCTCACCGTCGTAAGTTAAGAAGCCGGTCCTTACATCATTAAACTGATATTGCTCGGCATATTTATATCCTTCACTCTCTCTTACGGCATCAAAGAAGTCTGTCTCAAGCTCCGTGCTTCTTATGAGCCCCGACAGGTCGCGGTTCTCATCATCCAGATAATAGACCGCAGCAAGGAAGATCTGACAGTTCTTTCCTGACTCAACGGGGTACTCACGTGTCAGGCACAGTACATACTCCTTGTCATTCTCTTTGGAAGGGCCATACTCGAAGACGAGCTCCTCCCTTGGCATCTTCTCTTCGCAGAATGTCTCGAACACTTCCACAAACTCTGATATTGCCGTCGCGCCGTTAAGTCTTTGCCTCATAAAGACCGACGCTAGTCTGCCGCCTGCCACATCCTCGTTACTTGCTATATCGTCTTCAATTACTTTACCTACCTCGGTATAAGGATCTTTGCCGTTCATCGCCCTGTAAACATCCTTCATGAAAGGATGTTCGCTTGTCCTCATGACCGAGAATGTATGGACAGTCTGTGCTATCGAGATGATGACGAGGAACATGAGCAACGCAGCGCCTATGATAAGGCATATGTTGATTCTCATGCCTATGATGCATAAAGCCACACCGATAACAAAGAGGATGCCGCATCTTATGAACAGCATGGTTATGAAAGAAAGCAATGCAAGTCTTATCTTGAACTTATTCATGCGGCTTCCTTCTTTGACGAAACTGAATTGATTACCGTGCATACTATCCATCCGATGCAAAACAGGATGCCCAATATGTTAGGAACGGTCATAGCCAGGTAATCGGAATCAAACCGCATAAAGTTCCCGATAGTAATTATCCCGGCTAAGCTTGCGATATGACAGATAACATCGGTTATTATCGTACCGATCTGAACGCCGGTATAAACGGAATTACGTGCATTTTTACTCGTTGCAAACGATATTATGGAGACCACCAAAGATGCTAAGGCGATCAGCACTAACGCGATGAATAGGAAGAACAGGGCGTACGAACCCGCCGCTACATCCTTGTCTCCGTAATCTCCCGCCGCCAAAGCAATACAACTCATCATGAATGTACCCATGAAAGGCAGACTTGCTCCAAAGAGAATCATGGCCGCCGAAGCAAGACCTAACAGCAGATTCGCAATCTTCGTATGCATGGCCCTTTACTCGTCTTTGGAAAAATCCTTCTCGATGACAATCTCAACATGAGATCCCGTTACGCTTACGCGAACGTCATCTGCGATGCTTGCGGTTATCGAACGCTCGAGCTCGTCCCATGCCTCACGGGACTCTTCCTTGGAAATGCTCTCGCTGTTCAATGCTTCTTTATAACTGTCCATGGACCACTGCGATACGTTCGGCAGAGCGCCGGTCTCAACGGCTCCTCCGGGACTCGACATGCCCATAAGGCCAAGTGACAATCCCTCGATAGGTGAGATGTCCTCATCGTCAGGCAGCAAAGCCACGGCGATCATCTCCTTGATCTTGCCCATGAATCCCAAAGCAACGGAATTCTTTCCGGTCTTCGATGCGAAGATCAGCTGCTCTCTCATGCTTCTTGTCATGGTGACGTCGGAAGTGAGGCTCAGAAGATACTTCTTGCCTAACCTCTCGAGCTTGTAAACAGCGGAAACATCCCCCGCGATTCCTCTTAACATACCTACGAGTTCCTCCGCAAGAAGCCTTAAACGCAGGTTCTGCTTGTGATCAAGCTGACCTTCCGTTCCGATTGCTTCCGTTAATGACAAAACCTCGTTAAGGTTGGGATCTTCCGTAGTTAATATGACCTTTGCTGAATCCATAATTATTGCCCCCGCTTATGATTTGATCAGGCTTGTCAAAGCTGGTCAGAATTTTTTACCCATTCTATCATGTTCTCGATGCCCTGCGACGCCGTAACCTTAGGCGACCAGCCGATGGCACCCGTTATCTTCGTAAGATCTGCAACGAATACTTTCTGATCCGACTGTCTCGGCGGCAGCTGCTCGAACTTCATCTTGATGCCAAGGCTGTTCTCAAGCATCGCGAAAAGCTCAAGCAACGACAACGACTGCTCCATCGAACCTCCGATGTTGTAAGCGTTGCCGCTGACCTTGTCCATATTCTCCACTGCCGTGTAGTACAGAGCGATCATGTCGTCTGCGTGAAGGATATCTCTTACCTGCTTACCGTTACCCGAGATCGTAAACGGCTCCGTATCGGGATCCTGATAGAATGCCAGGGCCCTGCTTACGAACCAGCCGACCCATCCCTGATCGTAGGTCGCGAACTGTCTGCTTCCGTACATCGATGAATGTCTGAAGACAGCAGTCTTAAGACCGAAGATACGGTGGAAGTCGAGCATGTACTGATCGGCAGCTCCCTTGGAACAACCGTAGGGAGATCTGAAATCAAGAGGCACGCTCTCGTCGAATCCGTTCGGGAATTCCTCACAGACGTAACGCGTATCCGTCTCGGTATATGTATAGTTCTCAAGGTCACCGTAGACCTTGTTTGTTGACGAATAAAGAACTGCCGTATCAGGGCTGTACTTTCTTACGGAATCGAGTACGTTGACCGTTCCTAACGTATTGGTCTCGAAGTCCTTGTAGGGATTGGCGATGGACGTAGTCATGGCAACCTGACCTGCAAGGTGGAATATCGCATCGAACTTTCCTTCCTTGATGACAGTCTCAACGTCGTTCTTGTTACGCGTATCACCGTGGATGAAGTTGAACTTACCGAGACTCTCGAGCCACTGATGGTTCTGGTCCGATCCCTTACGTGAGAGATTATCGAGAACTGTTATGTCGTAGCCGTTCTTGATTCCGTGTGCTGCAAGGTTGCTTCCGAGAAATCCGCAACCGCCGTTTATCAGTATCTTCATGATTCACCTTCCTCGATCTTTTGGAACATTTCCTTAAGTCCGTCTTTCCATGAGACGGGGTTCCAGTTTGTTATCTTGCTTATCTCAGTCACGTCGGCAACGCAGTCAGGCTCGGTCCTTCTTAATACGACCTTACCTCTGTTTACCGCTGACTTATTACCGCCTAATTCGGCTATGTACTTTACTATCTCGTAGATGGTGGGAGCTTCTCCCGTACCGATGTCTATCTCCTTGTATCCTTCAAGGTCTGCATCGATGACTGCAACGATAGCATCAAGGATATCCTTGATGGCGATGATGTCTCTGTGCTGTGTTCCCTCTGTCATGTCGATGTCGACGCCCTTGATGGCCTTGCGAATCGTGCTCGGAAGGAATCTGTCTGAAGGCTCGTCGGCTCCGTAGAGCATCTCGAGCTTTAAGTTAACAAAGCAGATGTCTTTCTTATCCGTATAAAACTTTCCGAACTCGCTGAACATCTTCTTCGAGTAACTGTACATGTTGATCTCATCGGGAAGTCCGGTACCTATGGTGATGTACTTCTTGACGCCCTTTGATGCAACGAGGTCCAAGACCTTAAGAGGGAATTCGATATTGGCTTCGATAACGTCGCCGTAGAGGCTGACGCTTCTTCCGTAGTTACATGCACAGTTTACGACTACATCGATATCGCAGTAGCGCAGAGCCGCCTCGATGGCATCGGATGATGCGGGCAGACATTTTATCTTGTCGGAATTAAGACCATCTCTAATCTTGGTGTCTCTCACGGTGCAGATGACATCATCACCACGGGCAGCAAGCATACTACTTACTTTCTTACCTACGTAACCGTTACCGCCAAGAACGAGTATTGTCATGTTTTATCCCCCTTTAAGAGCTTTCCTCTTGATCTTAAGAAGTCTGCTTATCGTCTTTATGTAAGAGAATATGAACTTGAGAAGTTTCCTCTTTGATTCGCCTGCCGCTCTCTTGTTAAACGAGATCGGAACTTCGATTATCTTATAGTCTTTCTTACTGATGTTGAGTTTGATCAGGATCTCCTCGACGATGTCAAAGTTATCGCACTCGAGGGACAGAGCCTTGATCTGCTCACTTCTGTACATGCGGAAACTGTCGGAAACATCCTTGACTTTAAGCTTGAAGAATACCCTGTAGGTAAAGTTAAGCGCCCAGGACATGAACCTCAAGATGAAGTTATTGTCAGTATATCCGCCCTTGCAGTATCTTGATCCGATGATGAGGTCGGCGTTCTGTTCATTAATGATCTTATAAAAGTCGGCTATCTTCTCGGGATCGTGAGAGCCGTCGGCATCCATGATTACGAGGAACTCACCTTTTGCATCAGCAAAACCTGTCCTGATGGCATCACCGTAGTTATTGCCGCCGCGTCTCGGATTGTATCCGGCACCATTGTCCTCGCATACCTTGCGTGTGTTATCGATCGGCTCAATGGTATCGACTACCAGTATCTCGTAGTCCAGAGAATTATCTGTCATTACTTTATTGATGCGAGGCAGGATATTAACCAGATTCTCTTCCTCGCGGTAAGCGGGTAAAACGATGCTAATCATGTCAAACATTATAACATATATGGCTATGCTAAATGCATTAAGAATGGTGTTTCCGGAATTCGTTGAATTTTTATTCAAAAAGTGTTGACACCACCCCTCTGGGATGATATATTGAATTTGCGTTCACCGAATTACAATTCAACGGAGGGATTAGAAAATGAACAACACAAAGAAGGTAATCGTAATCGGCGGCGGCATCGCAGGACTCTCGGCAGGCATCTATGCATTGAAGGCCGGATACGAGGCCGAGATATATGAGAAGAACACGATCCCGGGCGGCGAGTGCATCGGATGGAACAGGAAGGGATATCACATCGACAACTGCATCCACTGGCTCACGGGAACACTCAAGGGCACCGAGCTTTATGAGGTATGGAAGACGGTCGGAGCATTAAGCGATGACACCGAGTATGCGAAGATAGATTCCTTCTACACTTCCACATATAACGGACAGAGCGCTACACTTTGGAATGACCTCGAGCGTACGCAGAAAGAGCTGATTGAAGTCTCACCCGAGGATGAGGACGAGATCAGAAACTTCATTCAGAACGTCGAGTGGTCAAAGCAGTGCCTCTTCCCTGCAAACAAGCCGATGGAGATGTGGGGCATCAAGGATTACATTCAGATGGGCTCGACCATGGCGGACTTCCCGAAGGTCATGAAGGAGTTCGGCAAGATCTCCCTTGAGGAATACTCGAAGCGCTTCAAGTCACCTCTTCTTCAGAAACTCATGTGCGACTATCTTCCCAAGTCCTACTGCGCTTACTCCTTCCTCGTTTCATACGCGACGATGGCAATGGGCAACGGCGGCATCCCGATGGGCGCATCCTTACAGATGTCTCTGCGCATGGAGAAGACATTCAAGGACTTAGGCGGAAAGATCTTCTATAACAAGGGCGCTTCCCGCATCATCCTTGAGAAGAAGACGGCTACGGGCGTTAAGTTCGAGGACGGAAGCGTAGTAAAGGGCGACTATATCATCCCCACGGTAGACACACACCTTCTGTTCGGAAAACTTCTTCCCGGAAGCTACATGCCGAAGGAGCTTAAGGCAGCTTACGACAACCCCAAGGCTTACCCTGCAACAAGCGGCTTCCAGGTTGCTTTCGCAGTGCCCGAGGACTTCAACGAGGGCGAGACCATCTTCATCGACATCGATCCCATCAAGGTCGGCAGCTCCGGTTTTGACAGGATGTACGTTAAGAGCTACGGATATGATAAGATTTTCGTGAAGGACGGAAAGCAGGTCATCCAGACTTGCATCACGCAGACTGACGCAGACTACGAGTACTGGAAGAGCTTAAGCAAAGAAGAGTACACGGCTTTGAAGGAGGATCTCGTAAAGCAGGTCGAGGAAAGGATCGCGAAGGCTTTCCCGTCGCTTGAGGGCAACATGGAGTTCCTCGATGCATGGACTCCTCTTACCTACGAGAGATACTGCAACGCTTACCACGGAAGCTACATGAGCTTCGTAACGACACCCGGCGGCAAGCAGATAAAGATGAAGGGACGCCTCAAGGGCATCGAAAATCTTTACGTTGCAGGTCAGTGGACTAACTCCCCCGGAGGACTTCCCGTTGCAGTTGCAAGCGGCAAGTTCGCGGTTCAGAGGATACTTAAGTCCGAGAAGAAGAGCATTGAGATCTGATCAGTTGAGGTATCAGCATGACACGTAAGGAACAAAAGGAAGAAAGACGGCAGAAGATACTCATGACCGCGCTCGACCTGTTCGTCGAGAGAGGCTTTCACGAGACGAAGATAAGCGACATCGCGTCGGCTGTCCCGATGAGCATGGGACTTATGTTCCACTACTTCGAATCGAAGGAAGTCCTTCTGCTCGAGCTTGTGAAGCTGGGCCTTGAGTCTTCGAACACAACTTCAAAGATGCCTCCGATGCCGCCCGAATTATTCTTCGAGAAGTTCCTTGAGCAGCTGTTCGAGTTCTCATCCTCTTCACCATGGGTCTTTAACATGTTTGTCCTGATGGGACAAGCAAGGCGTCCGGGGATGCCCGAAGAAGCAAGAGCACTTGCAATGACGGTAAAGACTCCCGAGATGACCGCGGGCATCATAAAGGAAGGACAGAAGTCAGGCGTATTCCGCGAAGGATATCCGCTTCAGTTATCGACCACATTCTGGGCTGCGGTCCAGGGCATCATGGAAGAGATGGCGGTCAACAAGTCATACAAAGCTCCTGACCCTGAGTGGATAACGGGAATGCTTCTTAAGTAAATAAAAAAGCCGGAGATCAAACTCCGGCTTTTGTTTACGGTTTTTGCTTCTATCAGAATCCGAATGCCTCTCCGATCTCTTCAAAGAACTGGACGAACGGCCAGACAAGATCTGCGAATGACTGTCCGAAGACAAGAACGCCGATCAAAGAGAATATCAAGGACAGGATGATCAAGATGACGTAACCTGCAAGGATAGCTCTCGCAAAGTTCTTAAGGTTCTTGTTACGGGGTCCTATCGAGAGAAGTATCGTAAAGATAAATCCGAGTGCAGGGAGCAAACACAAAACTCCGAGCCAGAAGAATTGTCCTGTTGATACAGGTCTGTAGTCCTTCGGGCACTGCTCGATCTTAGCCTGATACTCGGCAGCCTTCTTGGCTTTCTTCTCGATCTTGGCCTGCTTCTTTGCCTGCTCCTTCTGCGCCTTCTTAACGGCCTTCTGCTCAGCCGCGATCTTATCGGCTGCGGCCTTGTCTACGACGGGAGCTGCGGCAGCTACGGGTGCGGCAGCGGCAACGGGAGCTGATATGGGAGCATACTCCGGCTTCTTGTCTTCCTTCTTATCTTCCTTCTTCTCCTCTGCCTTGGGCTCTTCAGCCTTTACGGGAGTAGAAGCGATGTCCTCGGGCTTAGGTGCATTCTTGATAGCGTCTTCCAAAGCTGAGGATTCTTTACTCGTATCTTTATCACTCATTGAACCGTACCTCCTGCATTTGTTCTGATTATAGCACAACGGTTTTGAGATGATACAATAGTGGATGGGGGATTAAAACTTAGTAAATAAGGAGATGTGCTATGTCCGGAGGAGGCCCCGGAGGCATGCGCGGCGGACCGTTCGGCCGCGGCTTCATGACTGATGAGGAAAAGGCAAATCAGCCTAAGGTGACGCCTGCCCTTCTTAAGAGGGTATTCTCGTATCTTACCCCTTACTGGAAGCAGCTCTTCCTTGCCCTTCTTTGCATAACGGTCTCATCCATCCTTAACATGATGCCGTCGATATTGACGGGAAAGATCATCGACGAAGGTCTTCTTAAGCAGGACCTTCGCGCACTTCTCTTCTACATCCTCCTGTCACTCGCAACGACACTCGGCGCAAGCCTCATCGGAGTTGCCGACAGCTACATCAACACGTGGATCGCACAGCACATAACGTACGACATGAGAAACCAGATGTACCGACACCTGCAGACGATGAGCCAGAGGTTCTTCACCACCAACAACCAGGGCGATATCATCACCAGGATGACGAGCGACATCGACGGGGTCGAGCGCGTTATCACGAGCACGTTCTCAAGCATACTTTCTAATTCGCTTACGCTCATCGTCGCACTCGTCGCGATGTACCAGCGCAACTGGATACTTGCAACCATCGGCATCATCATCGTTCCCCTGTTCACCATACCCACGCGTAAAGCAGGCAAGACACGCTGGTCATTAACACAGGAGTCGCAAGCTCGAAATGACGAGATCAACGGAATCCTTAACGAGACCCTCTCGGTGAGCGGACAGCTGCTCGTTAAACTGTTCGGCAAGGAGAAAGAAGAATACCACCGTTACAGGAAAGCAAACCGCAGGATGATAAGCCTTAACATTAAGGAGAGCATGGCGGGCCGCTGGTTCAGAGTCGTCCTGTCTACTTTCACGAGCATAGGACCGATGCTTATATATCTTGTCGGCGGCGTTCTCATGATGAGATATGACAGTTCGATCACGGTCGGTGACATCAGCGTAATGGTCGCACTTCTCGGACGCATGTACATGCCAGTCAACAGCCTTCTTAACGTACAGGTCGACTGGATAAGATCGATGGCACTGTTCTCGAGGATATTCGACTACCTCGACATGCCGGTCGAGATAAAGAGCAAAGAGGATGCCGTTGTCCTTGACGACCCCAAAGGCGATATCGTATTTAATGACGTATCGTTCGGTTATGAAGAAGACAGACTCATACTTAAGAATGTCTCGTTTGAGCTTAAGTCCGGAAACAGCATCGCGATCGTCGGCCCTTCGGGCTCGGGCAAGAGCACGATAATAAACCTCATCCCGCGTCTTTATGATGTTAAGTCGGGTTCGGTCACTTTCGACGGGATCGACGTCCGCGACATCGAGCTATCTTCTCTTCGTGACAAGATAGGAGTCGTATCGCAGGAGACTTATCTTTTTAACGGAACGATACGCGAGAACCTTAAGTATGCGAAGGAAGATGCTACCGAAGAGGAGATGATCGAGGCCTGCAGGAAGGCTAATATCTACGACTTCATTAAAGGTCAGGAAGACGGTCTCGACACCATGGTCGGCAACAGGGGATTAAAGCTGTCGGGCGGTGAGAAGCAGCGCATATCTATCGCGAGACTTCTTCTTAAAGATCCGCTCATCTTCATCTTTGACGAGGCGACGTCTGCTCTCGACTCGATATCGGAAAGCAAGATACAGGAGGCTATAGATCCCATAGTCAACGAGAAGACGAGCATACTTATCGCACACCGCCTCTCCACTATTCTTGCTGCGGATGAGATACTTGTTGTTAAGGACGGACAGATAGTCGAGAGAGGAACACATAAGGAACTCGTTAAGGCGGGCGGCGTCTATCAGGAGCTTTACGAGACGCAGTTCAGCCGAGCAGAACAGGAGTGAGGGGACAAAGAACATGAGCCGGGAGATCTCACAAAGGACAAGAACGATAATCACCATACTTCTTCTGACCATGATAGGAGGCATGATAGGCTGGGTTTACGAAGAGCTGTTTTACCGCATCAACGACGGTGAATGGGTGCGCAGAGGCCAGGGAGGCCCGTGGCTTCCCATCTATGCATTCGGTGCTCTGGGTCTGACTCTTGTAACTTACAGGAAGAAGTACAAGCCGCTCATAGTCTTCCTCATCACATGCGCGGGTTCATTCGTGATCGAATTTGCAACAGGGTATGTGCTGTTCCATTTCTTCAACGGCATGAGGCTCTGGGACTACAATACCGAGATCTGGAACTGGGGAAACATCGGCGGATACGTCTGCTTCAGGTCAGTCGTCATCTTCGGCTTCATGGGGATACTCTTCGTAAAGTGGGCAATACCCGGACTGTTTAAGTTAACGAACAAGCTTACGGGCACGAAGCTTCTTTGCATCGCGGTCCCCATACTTGCGGTATTCATCGGGGACGTGCTCTACTCTTACATACTGCACTCGATCTTTACTTAACGATATTCTTCGCCCACATTCCGCTTCTTACCATGAGGCCTCCGATGATGCACTTGATGGACTCGGTGCCCATGACGCAGATCATGAGAAGGTGTACGTTTAACGCGGTGTATCGGCTCAGGCAGTATGCGAGTGGTACTGCGATCACCCATACGAAACATGAGTCAAACAGGAACGTGATGAACGTATTTCCTCCCGCTCTTATGATGAAGTAGGATGCATGCGTGTACGCCATCAGCGGCATGTAGATACCGACGATGATTATGAACACCGTCGCCATGTGCTTTACCGCATCCGTCGTGTTGTACATACGCGGGAACAGCGGCGAGACCGCTATGAGAAGCAGGCCGAACACGGCTCCGAGGAACACCGTGAAGTCTCTCATCTTGACCGCGGTATCCTTGCCCTCTTCTATCTTCCCTGCACCTAACTGCTGACCGACGATGATGCCTATCGCCTCACCCATCGCGACGAAAGCAACACTGAACAGGTTGTAGATGGTAGTCTCGATGTTGATCGCCGCGACTGCATCGAGGCTTCGATAGGAATAACACTGGTTCTGCACGGTGATGCCGACGGACCATAAAGTCTCGTTTGCCATCAAAGGCAGAGCCTTAAGAATAAACTGCGAGCAAAGGCTGCGCGGTATCATGAAGTGACGGAAGGCGCCCCTTATAAATGTGTGCGTACCCGAATGTGCTCTCGTGTAGATCGCAAGCACGGACAGTTCAACGAAACGCGATATGACAGTCGCGATCGCAGCACCGTTGGCACCTAATCTCGGCAAACCGAACAGACCGTATATGAGAAGAGCATTTCCCACGAGGTTGACGCTTATCGCCGCGAAAGCAGCAACCATCGGAACCTTCGTGTATCCGGTGTCACGAAGCGTTCCCGAGTATGCACTGCTTAAGCCGATCGGGATGAGGCTTATGAGGATGATCCTCATGTAATCAACACCGATCTGCAATGTGTTTGCCGCATCCTCGGGCGAACCTTCACCCTGCAGGAACTGGCTTATGAGCACGGGGCAGAAGAAAGCGTAGATCACTATGCTTAATACAGCAAGGAACAGGTTCGCAGCGACCTTGAATCTGAAGGTGTTGCGTACTCCCTCCTCATCGGAATTACCGAAGAACTGCGCAGTAAAGATACCGACGCCCGCGGTGGCACCGAATATGAGAAGGTAGTATATGAATACAAGCTGGTTGGCGATCGCGACTCCCGATATGGAGGTCGTGCCTACGCTGCCGATCATCAGATTGTCCAATGTATTTACAAAGTTCGTAAGGCCGTTCTGCATCATCATCGGGATGGCGATGCCAAGAACCCTTCTATAGAACTTCCTTGTTCCTAAGCGCGATCTTAAATTCATTTATAGTCTTCTACGTCAAACTTCCTGTCTTTATAGTAATAGTCACGGTCCTCGTCCGTGATCTTGCGTATGACGCGGCACGGGTTACCGACCGCAAGTGAATCGTCCGGGATGTCCTTTGTTACGACACTGCCGCCTCCGATGACGACATTGTCTCCGATGGTGACACCGGGCATGATCACGGCATTACCTCCGATCCAGACATTATCTCCTATCGTGATGTCGATGCCGTACTCGTAGCCCGAGTTACGTGAATCGGGATGAAGGGGATGGCCGGCCGTGTAGATGGATACGTTAGGTGCTATCTGGGCATTCTTACCTATCTTCACCTTGCCGACATCCAGGATGACGAGGTTGTAGTTTGCAAAGAAGTTCTCACCGACCTCGATGTTGTATCCGTAATCACAGTGAAACGGCTCCTCGATGTTTATCGCCTCACCTGTCTTTCCGAGTATCTTCTTTATAAGAGATGTTCTTTGGTCCCACTTCTCGGGAGGAAGGTTATTATACTCATAGATGAGCTTCTTACAGGCTATGCGCTCCTCGTGAAGTCCGTCGAGCCATGCCTTATACGGAAGATTCTTTATCATTCTTTCTTTCTGGTCCATTTTTGTCCCCCTAATCACATTATGTTCCTATCTAATTTACTCATTCTTAATATACATTCATTGCGGCAGATTATATAATTATAAAAAATACTTGCTAAAGGACCCGGAGTGTTTATGACGTACCAATCGATCGGTATCATTGCGGTCGCCGTAATGATAATCATCAATTCGGATATCTTCCGCAAGACTAAGAGCATTCACAAGATCCCTGCTCTTAAGAATTACCGTGCGTTCCTTATCGGCATATTCGTTTACTACATTACCGATATTCTCTGGGGTTTCCTCGATGATTTAAGATACATGCCGCTTCTTTACACGGACACGGTCATCTATTTCATCGCGATGGCAATGGTAGTCGTATTGTGGTCTGAATTCGTTATCGCTTATCTCAATCACAAGAATGTGTTCAGGAAGATACTTCTTTATTCGGGAAGAGCATTCCTGGTCCTGGCGATAGTCGTGATCGCTATCAACATCTTCAACCCCATCGTATTCTGGTTCGATGAGAATGGTGACTATCAGACAGGTTGGGCTCGTTATCTCACACTTGCCATACAGGTTACCATGTTTTCCTTAACTTCGCTATATGCATGTTACATCGCAGTCAAGACAAAAGGCAAAGAGAAGATGCGTCACATCACCATAGCTGCGCTTGGTGTCGTCATGGTATTCTTCATCGCGATCCAGGTTCACTATCCGCTTCTGCCTTTGTACTCGATCGGCTGCATGATCGGAACCTGTCTTCTTCACTCCTTCGTCATCGAAGATGAGAAGCAGGAATACTGGAGAGAGCTCGACGAAGCTTATACGAGAGAGCAGCAAAGAAGAGCCGAGCTTGGCGAAGCAAAGCGTAAGGCTTATACGGATCCTCTTACCGGGGTTAAGAGTAAGAGTGCCTACATCGAGATCGAGAGCGAGCTCGACAGCAGGATCGCAGGCGGCAAGGTCACGGCTCTTGCGATCGCCATATTCGATATCAACGATCTTAAGGTCGTAAATGATACGAAGGGTCATGAAGAGGGTGACAAGTTCATAAAGAGCGGCTGCATGCTCATCTGCAATCACTTCAAACACAGCCCTGTATTCAGGATCGGCGGAGATGAATTCATAGCCATCATCGAAGGACGGGACTACGAGAACAGGGATGAGATCAAGAGTGCATTCGAGAAGGCCATCCTTAAGAACATGCGCACCCATGATGTCGTAGTCTCCATCGGCATGACCGAATACAATAAAGAGCATGACCGCACGGTTGGCGATATATTCGGCAGAGCAGACAAGCTCATGTACTCGAACAAGCAGGTCCTGAAGGACATCGCCAAAGGCGGTAATAATCCCGATAATTAATACAGTTTTACCGAAGTTTTCTTCTTTGGCAACAATATAATAGCCTCGTAAAGTTTAAAAGATCGCGAGGTGATTACTTATGAAGAAGAGACAATTCGCACCCAGATTAAGACTTGAATTAGAGCAGCAGAAGTCAACGGCTGTTATGCTTCATACAGCAGTAAGAGATCTTACCGAAGCTGAGAAAGAAAGACTTTGCAGAAAGTTCGGTAAGTCCGTAGCAACCGCTCCTCTCGGAAATTAATTCCACGGTCTTACCTTACCGAGCCAACCGTTATTTTCCCAATATTTATAATCAGCTGTATCAGGATGCGTCTTACTGAGTGATCTTTGCATCGCACGAATGATGTAGAACTTAAATCTCGCAGGAAGACCCGCTGATGCTTTCTTACTGTAATCGATGGTAAGAAGCCTGTTCGCAGCTCGTGTTAACTTAGATTCCATACCGGCTCTCTTATTTGCAGGGAGCTTATCCCACAATATATCGTTCATCAGTCTGAAACTTAAGACCTTAATGTAACTTACGCCCCACCAGCTAAGGCTGTCTTTGATGTCCTTAGCTGAAGATTTTCCGCCTGCGCCTAAGCACTGCGATATGATCACTGCCCTTTTACCGAACATCTCCTTTGCAGGTCTGTGCGGCATCCACCTGTATCCGAAGTGATCGAGCATCGCCTTCATGGCACCTGTCGCATGGAAGACATATGCAGGCGTCGTAAACACAAGAAGATCCGCCTCAAGCAGTGCCTTCTCGATCTTCTGCGTGTATTCCGCCGCTTTGCAAAGTTTCTCATCTTTACCGAAGCATGTTATGCACCCTGAGCAAAAATGAGGACAATCCCTCGGAAGATAGAACTCGGTTATCTCAGCCTTGTCCTTGAAGGGTGTAAGAAAAATCTCCTTAAGTCTGTATGTTACTCCGTGCTTCTCGGTTCCGTTTATTACTGTGATCTTCATGATATCGTTCTCCCGTATAACTTATTGAATTGCCTGATGTGGTCCTGAAGCATCTTAAGCGCTTCCGGTTCTCTTGAAGGGTCGCGGTCACAGACCGTCAGCAGTTGATATATCGGTGCGTAGAAATGAAGCGTCATGGTCTTTACGTCATCAGTTACGAGAACACCCTGTTTTACTATCAATCCCAGAAGCTGACTTTGATACTCGATAGGCTTGTCAAAGTATAGGCTCATGTAGGTGTCGGCTAGATCTTTATCTGCAAACTGCTCTATCGTTAACATCTTCCTGAACCTGCTTGTGTAGTCGTCGTGAAGATAATAAAGAAACAGATTGGTGCCAAGCTCGATAAGATGCTTCTCATCCATCGTCTTATATATCCCCGCATCAACTTCAGCATCGGTTCCGTTGATGTTAAGGGCGCTCGCCTGCTTTGCAAAGCTCTCACTCATCTGCTCGACGATCGCATCAAAGATGGCCCTTTTACTCTTGTAATGCTTATAAAGAGACGGTGCCTTGATGCCCACCTTCTGCGCGATCTCACCAACATAAACATTGGCGTAACCTTTCTGTGAGAACAGTGTCAGGGCTTCATCCAGAATCCTTTGTTTCGTGTCCATAACGCCTCCGGCTAATTCAAATTAGCCACATTATAGGCTAATTCGGATTAGCCGTCAAGGGCAAAGAAAACCCCGGGCAGTACCCGGGGCTTTGAAATACGCTTTTCGAGCGGGCCTTACAGCAACGGTGTGTCGTTGTACTGCGTTCTCTCACTCTTGTTAACATGGATGAACATGTTGTGGAGGAGGTTAACGGATGTAAGGATAACTTCACCCTGGTTGAGCTTTCTGACGTGCTTGATGGCGTAATCGTCAAGGTGGCTGTCAACCGCATGGATCTCATCGTTAAGCATGAGTCTGTGGATCAGGAGCGTACCGATCTGTCCGAAGAGGATGGGGGATACGTCCTTAGGGTTCTGTGTTGTCAGATAGAGGAAGATACCCTTCTTACGTCCCTCTCTTGCGAGGATAGTGAGACCGCCGTGGAACGCCTTGTCGGAATATCTGG
>JAGDCV010000053.1 GCA_017958365.1 Clostridiales bacterium | reverse complement strand
CCTACGAAGACAAGCAGGATGAGCACCATCTGAAGTATCGAGAAATGAGCGGGATTCCACTCGTCGACGATAGCCCAGATATCGGTTGCCCCCGACTGCGTAAGGCCGAACAGATAGCTTCTGATGCCCATGGGGTTAAGAAGCGAGAGGACAAATCCAGCGGCAGCGCCTATGGCAAGCACCCCTGCATCCTTAAAGTTCCTGTAGATAAGTTCAACTGCAATGAGAACGATGAACACGAGGAAGAACAAAGGAAGTATTCCGCCCTGAAGCCAGCCTAGGAAAAGGCAGCTTACGGCGAAGACTGAAGCTTTTACGATAGCTTTTCGCCCGGAAAGGAAAGTTACGATGAGAAGCGTTACCGCGAAGATCGAGGTCACCGACGGACGCACGTTATAGTCCGGGAAGCCTTCAAGGAAAGGAGTCAGGACAACGACTGCTGCGATCATGAAAGGATGAGCCTTATCCTTGACGTAGTTGATTGCCGTAAAGCCCGTCGCATAAATGAAAGCCGCACCTACGGCGATCACGCCCCAGAGCTTGAACGCCTTATACATCAAACCCAGAAGCAGATACCATCCGCTCTCGTGAGCCGTGAATACAAGATTCTCATGCCAGCTGTAGATCTCGTCCGTGATGAGTTTGCCCTGAATAAG
Organism: Clostridiales bacterium; assembly: GCA_017958365.1. GTDB lineage: Bacteria > Bacillota > Clostridia > Saccharofermentanales > Saccharofermentanaceae > Saccharofermentans. Next base: position 16,506 of record JAGDCV010000053.1, on the reverse strand, counting down.
GTCATCGAGACCTATCTTTATCTGCATGCAGGTGTCGCCAACCATGCCGATCATAGACGTCACGCCCGAGAACGGGCTGAACAGGAAAAACACAAGAAGATAAAGAAAAACGGTCTTTGCCGTTATCTTGCTTTCCTTCTTAAGATTGAGCTCATTTACTTCACGCATTATTCTTCGAATCCTTCATCTTTTTCTTCATCAGGTACATCTTGTCATCCGCGAGCCTCAATGCCTTCTCGACATCGTGTGCAACCATGTCCATCTTCTCGTAGCCGTAAGCTATCTCGAGTTTGATGTCGTACTCGGGGTGCGCCTCATTGTACTCATCTATAAGGTTTATGAAAACATCTTTCGCACTGTCAAAGGCATCGGGGTCATCGGCACCGTCAATGATAACGATAAACTCGTCGCCTCCGGTCCTGTAGCAGTTACCGATCTCGCCGAAGCTTGAATCGATGATCCTTGCGGCAGTCTTGATATGCTCGTCGCCTGCCTTGTGACCGTACTTATCGTTGACCTTCTTAAGGTTGTTAACGTCAAGCTGGACCACGATGCACTCGCCCGTTGCACCGGTCTTGACCTTCTCCTCATACTCGGAGAAAGCCATCCTGTTCTGAAGTCCCGTAAGAGAATCGGTATGGGCAAGCTTACCCATCTCGACAGCCTCTGACTCATACTTCCTGTAGTAGATAAGAGAATACATCTCGTTAACGCCGAGAAGGAAGATAAAGATCATGAGACCTATCCTGAAGAAGTATGCGGAATCAAGTCCGGGGATTCCCGTCATGTAACGGACAAGGTCAACGAATCCGCCCGTCGTAACCGCAACGAAAGCTATCGTGACCGTAACTCTCGTTCCCGTCAGATTGATCTTTCCTTCAACCGTTCTAATGATGCAAAGGAATGAGTAGATAACGGCGAGTATGCACTCGATGTGGCTTATGAACAGAAGGTCGTGGTAAGTCGAGATACCCATCGCAGACAATGCCATGTCGATGACGAGTGTAAGGACTGACGCACCTATGATCGAATTAGCAAATATCTCCATCTTGCGGCCCGTCAAAAGGAAGATGAACAGGACCACCAACGCAGGCAGCAGGATGAGCGTTACGTAGTTTACGAAGTGGATGGCAACGGGCGTACCTATAACGAGGCCCGCAAGGATCGAACTGCAGCCTGTCCATGCTCCCGCATCAAGAGCGAACAGACCCATCGCAGCGATCTCTTTACCCGTATCGGTACTATGAAGGATAGATAAGCCGCCTAAGATAAGGCACACGCCGAGGATGGCGATAACGATGGATACGCCGAACGGAAGAAGCGATTCTCCTATGATCTGGAACATGTAAGCCGAGCCGTCCTCAAGCTTAAAATCCTTGAAGCTTCCCGTTGAATCATCAATGGTCATAGCCGTGATGACGATGACTGAATCCTCGCCTACATCCCTTAAGTCGATGGCATGAGGATAAGTGCCGTAGAATTTACCGAAGATATCGGCACTTACGGGTTCGAATGAATATACGAGTTCGTTATCGATGAATACGTCAAAGTAAACATTCTTGGCGATGAAGCAAAGGCTTTTGTCCTCTGCCTGATCAGCCGTTACGTGGCGGTTCATCGAGATATAATCGCGGAATGCCTCATATTCAGACTGATTAATGCTCCAGTCGTCATTTACGGGAATAAAACTGTAGTCAGTGAGGCCCTCTGATGGGCTTAAGAAACCGAGCAGACAGATAAACAAAATAAAAACGGCACAGGAACTTAACACCGTCGCAAAGATGAGTCTCTTCGTTTTTGGTTCTATACTGCTCATATCATTAATATTTTATTATTTGAAATAAAATATAACAACCCCACCACACATAAAGCCTCCGGGATATCCCGAAGGCTTGTATGCGTAGGTAGGAAATTTCAAATGAATCTTAATTCTTTGGATTATAAAGCCGCGAAGCCCTTCTCAAGGTCGCCGATGATATCGTCGATATGCTCAGTACCGATCGACAGACGGATCGTGCTCTGGTGGATATCCTGATCCTCAAGCTCCTCAGCTGAGAGCTGTGAGTGAGTCGTTGTTGCAGGATGGATAACGAGTGACTTAACGTCAGCTACGTTAGCAAGCAGTGAGAAGATCTCGAGTGCGTCGATGAACTTGTGAGCCTCAGCCTGTCCGCCCTTGATGTCGAATGTGAAGATGGAAGCTCCGCCATTCGGGAAATACTTGTTATAAAGAGCATTCTGAGGGTGATCAGGAAGTGAAGGATGATTAACCTTTGCAACCTGAGGGTGGTTAGACAGGAACTCTACTACCTTCTTCGTATTCTCGGCATGACGCTCGAGTCTTAACGAGAGTGTCTCGATGCCCTGCAGGAGCAGAAATGCGTTGAAAGGTGAGATCGCAGCACCCTGGTCACGGAGCAGGATGGCTCTGATGTATGTAACGAAAGCAGCGGGACCTACAGCCTCAGCGAAAGAGATACCGTGGTAGCTCGGATTCGGCTTAGCGATGGGAGCATACTTATCTGCATTCTTAAGCCAGTCAAACTTACCGGAATCAACGATGATACCGCCCAATGTAGTACCGTGACCGCCGAGGAACTTGGTAGCTGAATGAACTACGATGTCTGCACCGTGCTCGATAGGGCGGATAAGGTAAGGTGTACCGAATGTGTTATCGATGACAAGCGGGATATTGTTTGCGTGAGCGATCTCGGCCAATGCATCGATATCGGGAATGTCACTGTTGGGGTTACCCAAAGTCTCAACGTAGAGAGCCTTAGTATTGGGTTTGATGGCTGCCTTAACTTCATCAAGGTTATGGATATCAACGAATGTCGTATCGATACCGTAGTTGGGAAGCGTATGTGCGAGGAGGTTAAAACTTCCGCCGTAGATCGTCTTCTGAGCTACGATGTTGTCGCCCTTATTCGCAAGTGCCTCGATTGCATATGTGATGGCTGCAGCACCTGATGCAACTGCCAAAGCTGCTACGCCGCCCTCGAGAGCTGCTACTCTCTTCTCAAGAACATCCTGTGTGGAGTTTGTAAGTCTTCCGTAGATGTTTCCGGGATCAGCAAGACCGAATCTTGCAGCAGCATGTGCTGAGTTGTGGAATACGTAAGATGTTGTCTGGTAGATAGGTACCGCTCTTGAATCTGTTGCGGGATCTGCCTGCTCCTGACCTACGTGAAGCTGAAGTGTCTCAAACTTATAGTTGCTCATGTTTTGTGTTCTCCTTTGTGTCTAAATGGGTTCTCGTTTTTGATAAGTAGATTCTATTGCAAAAAGATGAATCCCACCAATACAGTATGTTAATACCGTGTTATAGGCAAAACTTATAACAGAGCAACTATATGGTTTGTAAGTGATTAATTATGTTTATCAGGAATCTTCAGACTTATTCTCATCCTTGAAAGCCACGATATCCGTAAACGGATAGAATGTGACCTCCTGTCCGCAGAACATGCACTTTCCGCGAAGCGGCGTCTTTCTTGACTCCTGGATGGCCTTACCGCACTTAGGGCAGTTTATGATCAAAGGCTCATAAGACTTTCTGAAGTACTTACCTGGTTCAGCAAGGATCTGGTCGATCTTATCGTAAAGAATGTCCTGGCTGACGCCGCTCTCCTTGAGAGCTTCCCACATCGCGCAGACGATGTACTCCATCCTCTGCATCTGGCTTGACGCCTGTACCGCTTTCTCTGAAGCTCTTTGTGCTGATGAGTCAGCCTGATAGAGAAGCTCGGCATTAGCCTGCTGCGGATTGAAATCATTTGATGATGAAAAAGTTAAAGCCATAATATATCCCTCCCTCGTGTTGCCTTATTCAAACTACACTAATAATAAATATAAACAAAAACTGCCCCGCTTACAAGCGGGACAGTCTTAAAAACACTCTTGTTTAAACAGGTTTTTTACTCAGCTGTTCTCTCGTGTCTTGCGTACTTGGGAAGAAGCTTAGGTGATACTTCGCCTGTCTCACAGCCTGCATCCTTAAGCTCCTTGTCGTAAGCTGCAACGTGATCGATGTTCATGTTGCCAAGCTCAACTGAAGCGTACTTAGCAGCTGCCTTCTTACCTGCATTTCGACCGAATACGATAACGTCGAGGAGGGAGTTACCCATGAGTCTGTTTGTACCATGGATACCGCCTGCAGCCTCACCTGCAACGAGGAGGTTCGGGATAGCATCCGTGAAGCCGTCACCGTTGATCTCAACACCACCGTTCTGATAGTGGAGTGTGGGATAGATGAGGATCGGAACCTTACGCATGTCGATGCCGTAGTTCATGTACATACGGAACATGGCAGGAATTCTCTTCTCGATAGTGCCCTCACCGCCCAAGATCTCGATCATGGGTGTGTCGAGCCATACGCCCTGGAGTCCGCCCGGGATATCAACGCCTCTTCCCTCGCGGCACTCACGGATAACACCGGAAGCATTAACGTCACGAGTCTCGAGAGGATGGATGTAAGCCTCACCGTTGGCATTAACGAGCTGGGCACCTACGGATCTAACCTTCTCCGTAACGAGAGCGCCGAGGATCTGTGAAGGATAAACGGCACCTGTGGGGTGATACTGGATCGAATCCTGATAGAGCAAAGGAGCGCCTGCCCTGTATGCGAGGATGAGTCCGTCAGCCGTAGCACCGTAGTGGTTGGATGTCGGGAAGCCGTTGTAGTGCATTCTTCCTGCACCGCCTGTTGCGATAACTACTGTCTTAGCTCTTGCTACCTGATAATCACCTGTTTCCATGTTGAGGAGAATAGCGCCTGCAACCTGTCCCTTATCATCCTTGATGAGCTCAACTGCTGATGTGAACTCGATTACCGGAATACCGAGGTTGATAACCTCATCACGGAGAGTTCTCATGATCTCAGCACCGGAGTAGTCCTTGGCTGCGTGCATTCTCTTTCTGGAAGTTCCGCCACCGTGTGTTGTGACCATTCTTCCGTCTTCTTCCTTATCGAACTCAACACCCAATCTGTTGAGCCACTGGATCGCATCAGGAGCCTCGGAAACGAGTCTCTTAACGAGCTCAGGTCTTGCAGCGAAGTGTCCGCCGCCGAATGCATCGAGGTAGTGCTGTACGGGAGAGTCATTCTCCTTGTCTGCAGCCTGGATACCACCCTCAGCCATCATCGTGTTAGCGTCACCGATACGAAGCTTAGTAACGATCATTACGTTAGCGCCTGCGTTGTGAGCCTCGATGGCACAGGAAGAACCTGCTCCGCCGCCGCCGATTACGAGTACGTCTACGTCGTAGTCGATCTTACTGATATCAACCTTGTCCGTAACGAGACGGCTTGTTGAATGGATCATCTCGGCAAGCTCAACAGGAGCCTTCTGACCCTTGTTGGGACCAACCTTGATCTCGGCAAATGAATCGGGATTGTAGTCGGGATGGAACTTCTGGAGGAGGTCATCCTTCTCGTCAGCGGTCAATCTCCTGGGCTCCGTCTTCATACGGGCCTCACGGGTAGCCTCGACCTTCTTTATGGATTCCATCATATTTTCAGGATATGGTGCGTACATTATATTAGGCCTCCTTATTTCTCGATCTCTCTTGTGTTGTAGAGCTCTTTGATCTCATCGAGAGGCTTGGTCATCATATCCTTCATTGCCTCATCGAACTTACCCTCGTGGATCTCCTCAACTCTGTCGTTCAAGTGCTGAGCCTCGGGAGTAAGATACTTACCGTTAAGTCTTCTTGCGAGCATACCTACCATGGGGTGTGAGATACCTGCAGGGCATCTAACTGAGCAGCATCCGCATGAAACACAGTCGAAAGACTCCTCGGCACATGCCTTGAAGTCGCCTCTCTGCGCATATGCGATGTACTGCATTACCTTAAGGCTCTGTGTGCAGGCCTTGGTGCAGGCATTACAACCGATGCAGGAATAGATCTCGGGATAAAGGGACATCATGACTTCCTGATTAGCCTTAAGATCCTCGATCTCGTATGTTCTCTTATCTGTAGGGAAATAAGGGATCCTTGCGATATACATTCCCTCCTGTACCTGTGTCTGGCAGGCAAGGCATGTATGAAGCTCGTTCTTACCCTTGATCCTGTAGATAGTTGTGCAGGCACCGCAGAAACCGTGGCGGCAACCTACGCCTCTTACGAGCGTATATCCGGCATACTCGAGAGCCGTCATGATCGTAAGATCACCGGGCACCTGGTATTTCTTACCGTAAAAATAGACATTTACCATTTCTTCCATAATCGTATTCCTTTCACATCAGTATTCGTCGGGCATTTCTTCTATCTGGTCAAAGCGGAAAACAGGACCGTCCTTGCAGACATACTTGGATCCGATATTGCATCTTCCGCATTTACCGACTCCGCACTTCATACGAAGCTCGAGAGTTGTATATACCTGATCATCCGTAAAGCCCAGTTCCTTCATTCCCTGAAGAACGAACTTGATCATGATCGGCGGTCCGCAGATAAGACCGATCTTATCTGTCGAGAAGTCGATCTCCTTCAGGTATGCGGGAACGAATCCGACGTGGCCGTCCCAGCCTTCCTGCTCTCTGTCGATCGTAAGATAAACATTAACGCCTTCGGTATTCATCCACTTCTCTTTGATCTCCTTGAGCTTAACGAGGTCGTCAGCTGATCTTGATCCGTAGAGAATATCGATCTGACCGTAGTCCTTTCTGTTATCGATGCAGTAGTTGATTACCGAACGCAGAGGAGCAAGACCGATACCACCGGCGATGAACAGAAGGTTCTTGCCCTTAAGTTCCGTATCTACCGGGAAGTTGTTACCGTAAGGTCCTCTTACCGTGATCTCGTCACCTACAGAAAGACCGTGCAGGTATTCCGTAAGAAGTCCGCATCTCTTGATCGAGAACTCCATGTACTCCTTGTTCGTGGGAGAAGAGGTAATGGAGAACATACCCTCTCCTACACCGGGAACGCAGACCATCGCACACTGGCCGGGCATATGCTCGAAGAGCTTTCCGCCGCCGGGTGCATTGACTCTGAAAGTCTTTACGTCCGGAGTCTCCTGAGTGATATCGGTGATGATACCGACGTGCGGGACCAGGATGTCTTGATTCTTGTTGTTATCACAATCACACATTATTTGATCCCCTCCTTACTTATTGTCTGCAAAGGCCTTGATGACCTTCACGATATTGAGTGACTGAGGACACTTCTCAACGCAGCGTCCGCAACCTACGCACATGAACATACCATCGTTGTTTGTGGGATAGTAAACGAGCTTGTGCATGAATCTCTGACGGAAACGCTGAAGCTGTGTCTGTCTGTTCTGACCGCCTGCCATGAGAGTGAAGTCGGAATACATGCATGAATCCCAACATCTGTATCTCTGGATGCCGTCCTTTGTTGTGTAATCCTTGATGTCGTAGCACTGACATGTGGGACATACGAATGTACATGTACCGCAGCCTAAGCAGCCCTTATATACCTTCTCCCAGACTTCAGACTTGAACTTCTCGTCTGTCTTGTCTGCGCCCCAGCCTTCGAGAGAAAGCTCGGCGTTTGGAAGCTGCTTTGCGATGCCTTCGATGTATGCCTTCTCGCCGTCGATCTTGGAATCGGCATCAGCGTCATCCTCGAATACGGAAGAGATCTTGGCAGTAAGTGCCTCACCCTTTTCAGTGATCGGCTTCCAGTAAAGCTTACCGTCGATTACCCATGTAGCGACGTCTGCCTTAGCCTTTGAAGGATCGGCAGGATCAATATCGAAGATAGTACAGAAGCAGGACTCCTCGGGCTCGTGGCAAGCAAGAGCGACAACGATGCCGTGCTCTCTTCTTGACTTGTAGTAGTTATCAACGGGGTCTGTGAGGAAGACATTGTCCATGACCTCGATGGCACGTACGTCACATGCGCGCATTCCGAAGATAACGAAGTCGTTGTCAACGAGCTTAACGGGATTGACCTTAAGCTTAGTTCTTACGGGAGTATCAGCAGCCTTCTCAGCCTCGGGACCTGCTGCAACATCTGCAGGAACGATCTCCCTGTTAACCGTATAGAGCTGCTCTACCTGAGGGAAGAAAGCATCCTTACCGGACTTGATCGTCTTTAAAGTATCGATGTCTCCCTCAGCGCCCTCGCTCCAGAATCCGTAGTTTGTCTGACCTGCAGCCTTGATGGGCATAAAGAGGTCATAGGAACCTGCGATAGCGGAATAAAGGGCATTGAGATTATCCTTTGAAATACTATACATATTACTCACCCCTTCCTACAGCATCCTTCGGCTCAAGGTCGTCGAAGGTGAAATCGGTAAGAGGGCTCTGAGCCTCAGGATCCTTACCGGCCTGGAACTCTCCGTAGAAATCATCAATGTCCTTGATGAACTTTCTGTTGAACAGGTGAAGCGGGATACCCTCGGGGCAAACTCTGCTGCACTCGCCGCAGTCAGTACATCTTCCTGCAACGTGGAAAGCTCTGATGATATGGAACATCTTCTCCTCGAAGGAGTCGACGTTAGCCTTCTGCTGTGAATCGAACTTTGTGCCGTCGAATACGCACTTTCTGCACGAACATGCAGGACATACGTTACGGCATGCATTACAACGGATGCACTTAGAAAGCTCGGACTTAAAGAAAGCAAATCTTTCTTCGGGTGTCATCTTCTCGATCTTCCTGACTTCCTCGAAGCGGTCAGCATCATCAGTGTCCTTGGACTCGCCGATGACCTCATCAAAGATGACGTGATCCTTGCCCTTGCACACATGGCAGCGGTCGAGCATCAGGTCGGAATAAGCCATCTTCTTCTCACCGTAAATGGTATCGAAAACAACCTCGCCGTCACCCTCGATGTCAATGCCCGTTACGGACTTGATACCCTTGATGCCTTCCTTTCTTGCCTTCTCGATGTCGAGCTTGCCTCTGCAGGCAACACCGATGATGTATGCGTTCTCGCGTACAACCCTGTGCTCTCTTATAAGCTGATTGAAGCTGTAAGTATCGCAGGGCTTAAGGCATACGGCCGTCTTGCCCTCGAGCTTGCTTGCCTCGATCATCATCTTGGACAGGTTAGCTCCGCAGAAACCGTCATAGACGAAGTCGTCAAAATCCTCGGGCTTCTCGAAGTATGCAGGTTCCGGATTATAAGGCATGTCGCCTTTCTTCCAGCCGATCGCTCTTACGACGGTGCCGTCTGCGATCAGTTCTTTCAAACGATTGATCAATTCTTGCATCGTAGATCCCCCAATCTGACGTTCTCGCCTAAGGACTTAACCTTCTCGCAGAACTCGTTCATAGTCTTGGAGAACTTAGCTCCCTCAGCAGCCGAGCACCACTCGACTCTGGTTCTTCCGTTCTCGATACCCATGTATTCGAGCATTGAGAACAGGAGTGCCATTCTTCTTCTTGCATAGTAGTTACCCGTCGAGTAGTGGCAGTCACCGGGGTGGCATCCGCAGATGATAACTCCGTCAGCGCCTCTCTCGAATGCTCTTAAGATGAACATGGGATTAACACGTCCCGAGCAGGGAACTCTGATGATCTTTACGTCAGCCGGATACGACAGTCTCGATGATCCTGCAAGGTCTGCACCTGCGTAGGAACACCAGTTGCAGCAAAATGCCACGATCAGCGGACGAAATTCTTTTTTCTCTTCGTTCATCGACATATAGCATCCACCTCCGTTGTGATCTGTCTGTTGGAGAAGCCCTGGAGATCCATAGCACCGGAAGGACATGCAGATGTACAAGCACCGCATCCCTGGCAGAGCGCTACGTTGACCTGAGCTACTCTTCTTGTCTCTCTTAAGCCGTGGTCGTTGACCTGAACATCCTCATAAGTGATGGCACCGTAAGGACATACATTTGCACAGGTGGAGCATCCGTTACAAAGGAGCGTATCGCACTGTGCAGTGCAAGGATTAGTCTTGAGCTTATCCTTGGCAAGAAGACCTACAACCTTAACAGCTGCGGCACCTGCCTGGGATACAGTCTCAGGGATATCCTTAGGTCCCTGAGCCATACCTGACAGGAAGATACCTGCCGTAGGAGACTCTACAGGACGAAGCTTGGCGTGTGCCTCTGTAAGGAAGTTATTGTTATCGATACTTGCCGTGAGCATGGTAGCGATCTTTCTTACACCGGGGTTCGGCTCGATGGCAGCAGCAAGAACGACCATGTCGCACTTCTTGTTGATCTGCTTACCGTCAAGAAGATCAGCCGCCTGAACGATGATGGAACCGTCGGGCTGAGGCTTAACCTTACCTACCTGACCCTTGATGTAGTTAACGTGATACTGCTCAACAGCTCTTCTGTAGAACTCATCGAAGTTCTTACCCGGAGTTCTTACATCTATATAGAATACAGTTATATTAGTATCCGGCCAGTGATCCTTGATGAGCATGGCGTGCTTAGCAGTGTACATGCAGCATACCTTGGAGCAGTAAGGCTTACCCTTATCGTCGTCGCATCTACTGCCTACGCACTGGATGAATACGATCTCCTTAGGAGCCTTGTGGTCGCTCATTCTCTCGAGGTGACCGCCCGTAGGACCTGCAGCATTCATGAGACGCTCGAGCTCGATCGATGTGATTACATCAGGGCACTCGTTATAAGCGTACTCACCGTACTTATCAAGATTGATGATGTCGAATCCCGTAGCAACAACGATCGCACCGTACTTAACAGTTACGATCTCATCCTGCTGCTCGTAGTCGACTGCCTTGGAAGGACAGATCTTAGCGCAGACACCGCACTTACCTGTCTTGAAGTAAGTACAGTTCTCTCTGTCGATGACAGGTACTGCAGGAACTGCCTGTGCGAAAGGCATGTAGATGGCAGGTCTGTTCTTCAATCCTCTGTCAAACTCGCTCGGGATGTTACCGATCTTGCCCAGAGGACCCTTGGTCTGGCACTCGCCGCATCCGGTACACTTACCGAAGTCAACGGATCTTGCCTTCTTTCTGATATCAACATCAAAGTTACCAACGTAACCTGATACCTTCTCAACCTCGGAATAAGTGTAGAGAGTGATATTGGGGTGCTGGTTAACTTCAACCATCTTAGGTGTGAGGATACAGGAAGCACAGTCGAGCGTCGGGAACGTCTTATCGAACTGGCTCATTCTTCCTCCGATGGAAGGCTCCTTCTCAACGATATCAACTTCATATCCTGCATCAGCAATGTCCAAAGCTGTCTGGATACCTGCGATACCGCCTCCGATTACGAGTGCTCTCTTTGTAACGGGGCTCTCGCCTTCCTGCAAAGGAGTGTTGAGGTTTACCTTTGCGATGGCTGCTCTTGCGAGGATGACAGCCTTCTTTGTTGCCTCTTCCTTATCCTTGTGGATCCATGAGCACTGCTCACGGATATTAGCGACCTCAACCATGTAAGGGTTAAGACCTGCCTTCTCGGCACAAGCCCTGAAGGTCTTCTCGTGCATACGGGGTGAACAGGAACAGATGACAAGACCTGTGAGGCCGTATTCCTTGATAGCCTCGATGATCTTCTCCTGACCTGCCTCGGAGCACATATACATGTAGTCGTCGGCGAATACGACGCCGGGCTCGTAACGGACGAGTTCGACTACCTTCTTAACATCAACTGTCGCAGCAATATTGGTACCGCAGTGACAGACAAATACACCGATCTTCTGCATATCTTACCTCCTGTACCTGCGGAATGCGCTAACGAGGAGCTGCTGGGGAAGATCCTCAGCAAGAAGCTCCGGAACCTCTTCGGGCTGGAGATAATCTCCGCCTCTCTGTCTTGCAACGATCTGACGGGTTGCATCAACGAGCTTACCCGGCTGAACGTCTCTGGGGCATCTCTCGATGCAGGCAAAGCATGAAAGACACTTCCATGCAGCCTTCGAATCGATCAATTCCTCCAGGTCACCTCTTATGATGTAAGAAGCGAACTGATGCGGCTTGATGTCCATCTCGCTGTAGGCGGGGCAGGATGCAGTACACTTACCGCATCTCATGCACTTGTAAGGATCACTGCCGCTTATCTCCTTGATTATCTCGATGTTCTTCTCGAGTTCAGTCATATCAAGCGCCCTCCATTACACCAAGAGCCTCGGCAAGAAGTTCCGTGAAGTAGTAAACGGGAACCTTGGACTTAGCCTCGGACTTGTTGAGGTTATACATGCAAAGAGGACATGCAGTGATTAGGCAGTCAGCGCCGAAGCCTGTGCTGTCGTCAAAGATCTGCTCTGTTCTCTGCTTAGTGAAATCAGGATCCTTCAAAGCCGTGTAGCCGCCGCAGCACTCGTTTCTCATCGAGTAAACAACAGGCTCGCCGCCTAAGGCTCTTATGAAGTCTTCCATGATCTTCGGATTCTCGGGATCGTCAAAGTCGAGGATCTTACCCGGACGCAGCGTAAGGCAGCCATAGTAAGCACCGATCTTTCTTCCCTCGAGAGGGTTAACGACCTTCTTGCTAAGCTCCTCAAATCCGATAACATCTCTAATGACTTCGAGGAAATGAAGAACCTTCGTCTCGCCCTGATAAGGCTCGTCGAATTCGCAGTAGTTGTTAGCGCGATTCTTAATGTCCTCGACATTCTTCATGTCATCGTTGACACGCTTCAGTACGTGGTGACATGCAGAACAAAGAGTGATCAGATCCTGACCCTGCTCCTTGGCGTAGTTGAGAGCTCTGACGGACGAGAGCTTGGTAGCGATCTCATCGGAACCCAACGGATAAACGCCGCCGCAGCACTGCCACTCAGGGATCTCTTCGAGTTCGAAGCCCAAAGCAACAGCTGAGGCTCTGGCATACTTGTCCAGATCCTGCGCTTTGTTCTTCAAGGTACACCCGGGGTAATAACTGTATTTCATAATACTTCCCAGCCATCCTCTTCGTAATATTTTGTACTCATGCGCAAAGGGAAATGCAGGACCTTCAAGATCCTGTAAAAAAACGAGATACCCAAAAACACAAGTGCTTATAATTTAACATAAAGGCGGGCTTCCTTGCACTTCGAAAAGAAAGACCGCCGGCGCCGCCGACGGTCCTATTTTCAAAATGATTAAAATATAACAGCGTTATTTATAAACAGTCCGCGAAATGATTTTCAAATCATCTGTAGGAGCCGTATTTCGCCTTCTTTTCCTTCTTCTCGGTATAGAGCTTCTCGTCAGCCTTATCGATGATCTCATGGATATCGATCTCGGTGCCGCAGTTAAACTCGCAGATACCGGTACTCATCTCGATGGGATAAGGCTTATCTGCCACCTCGTTATGCTTCTTCGTGATGTTCTCGATACGTTCCTTGATCTGGTTCTCGTAGTCGCTTATCTGGGTTAAGGCGAATACTATGAACTCGTCACCGCCCATTCTTCCGATGATGTCGTTCTCACGGAAAGCGTCACGCAGGATGTTCGCGATCTCACGGAGTGCGAAGTCACCGTCGTCATGACCGAACTTATCGTTAACGTACTTGAGGTTATCCATGTCGGCATAGCAGATGAGCGCCTTCTTGCCCGCATTCTCAGGCTTTGTGATCTGGTCACGGGCGTACTCGAGGAATCCTCTTCTGTTGTAAAGGCCCGTAAGCTCATCTGTCTTGGCCATGGCATCGAGCACCGAGTTATCCTTCATGAACTGGTCAAGGGAGTTCTCGAGGTTTCTCTTGGCCTGGTTCTGCTCCTCAATCATGATGAGGGACTTAAGAGTAACGGCAAGCTGGTATGCCAAGGGGCTTACATTCGTTAAGTTGCCGCTGTCCATCTCGGATACGAGCATACCGAACATGTCCGCGCCGACGAACAGAGGGAATACGACTGTCGTCTGTCTTCTGTTCTGCGGAATGAACTCATTCCGGAACATGTTCTCTGTTCTTAACAGCTGCTGCTCTTCGGGGAGCATCCTTACGCCGGCCTCATCGTCCAATGCCTTAAGAAGGACAGAGCCCGGACATCTCCACGGCACATCGGGTGAAGTCTTCGTGTTTCCCTGGAACATGTAAAGATACGTGCGTCTGAATCCTACTGAACTTAGTCCGTCGATAAGATGATCGTAAGGGATCTCATCCGTATTGCTCATGAGGAAGACGTCGCCCGTCTGCTTATTGATGAGTCTCGAGATACGCTCAGTCTTCGACAGGTTATCCTTGGTCATCGATACGCCTGCAAATGACAGGTGACGGTAGAAGTCGGTAAACAGCTCGTTGAGCAATACCTGACCGTCCTGACTCTTAACGATCAAAGAGCCCTCATAAAGCAGTGAATGCAAGAGGTTGAACACCTTCTCAGGGGTCGTATACAAAAGAAGGTTCGTCTCGAGGATGTCGTCGAATGAATAATTCAGGTCATCAACGAGTTCGCGCGCCGCCTTCGATATGAGGAAGTTTGAATAGTGCTCGAGGAAATCGGTCAGAGCCTCCTTGATCCTGACGACCGAATCGTCGTCGTTAAACATTCCGAACAGATACTTGATGGACTCATCGATGAATCTCTTGCTTCCGTTCTCGAGGCTGTCGAGTCTTAGTCTTTCTCTCATGCTCTCGACATCAAGTCCGTTACATCCGCATGAGGATCTTTGTACAAGATAAGTCCTGATGCTCATCCTCTCGATCTTCTTGCCTTCAATGAATCGTCTTGCGTTAAGAACGGACTTATACGTAAGGTCAGCCGAGCTTGCGTCAACGGTCGTAAGAGAAGGATTCATCGATACCGCGAAGATATCATCATCAAATCCCGTTACGAGTATATCCTTGCCCGGGATCTTCCCTAACTCACGAAGCTTCTTGTAACCGCCCATCGCCATTACGTCGTTCGCGAATGCGATGGCCTGAAGATCGGGATCGTTCTTAAGGAGAGTCTCTATCTGTGAGCCGCAGTCCTCGGTAAAGTCACCGTAGGCCACGCGATTGTCATCGTAAGCAAGCCCCTCTAAGTCGAGGACTTCCTTATAGACATCCAAACGCTCGCGGGCGTCCTCATTAGTCATGGGTCCGCTTACGAATCCGATCCTTGTGCAGTTGTGCTTGGTAATGAGATGCCTGATCGCCTGACCGAGACCTGTATGGTTGTCATACATGACCGAAGCATATCCCGGATACTCCGTGAACAGGAGGATCGTCGGAACCTTGGGCAGGCTATCAAGGAATTCCTTCTGCTGCTTCTCATCCGCTCTTGAACAGATGATACCGAACAGGACATAGAGGATGTCTATCTGCTTCTCGTTTATTAACTTGAATACTGAATTGTACTGATACTCGAACTGCTTATCCTGATATCTCGTATCAGATTTTCCGATGTAGTGACCGGGGAAGATATAGAGGTTTGCATCGAGAACCTTGCAGGCATATTCAGCGCCCTTGCACGCCTGAGCTGAGAAGTTATTATCCAGATCATCAATAAGTAGACCAATATTCAGTCGCTTCGTATCACTCATGGTCTGTCCCCCTGTTTTACTGTTTTCTTCCGTTCCTCCGGCCTAACATAAACAGTCCCGCATACGATGCCAAAACAACGGCTATCCCTAAACTTAATGATAATATAAGGGATTTTTTATTTCCATTAATACTTTGTAAATCTTCCCCATGCGGCTCTTCTTCTGATGTCTGTACAGTTGTATCAGAGGTGCTTTCAGTCACTGCCGCAGCCGTTGTCTCAGCCGCTTCGGCGGCCGCCGTAGCAGCTTCGGTCTCATCCGCTTCCTGCTCCTGTTCGCTCTCTTCCACCGGGGCAGCGGAAGCCGCAGAACCTGCAGGCGCATTATCGATCAGCGCGGACGTCAATGACTCATTCCATGTAAGTGAATTCCTGTCGAGGATCCCGTAGCCGCCGTATTCGGACAGGCCGTTATCCCACCAGATACATCTGATACCGTTGTCCGTGGCTCTTTGCATATAGTATTCGATGTACGCCTCGCGGTCAGAATCGTTGTTCTGGTTCTCGACTCCGAACTCGCCGATGATTACCGGCACACCGATCGAATTGGAAAATGAAGACAGAGACGACATCAGATTGTCTATCTGACTTCTACAATTATCATCGAATGTCGTATAAGAAGCATCGCCGTCGTGGGAACAGAAATTCCACGGCGTATATGCGTGTATCTCGCAGATAAGGTGATCGCTCACCGTGTCGGTCGGAAGGACAAAGTGATTCAGGACATCGGGATCTGCCGAAGCTACATAAGTATTCACGATGAGATTTCTGTTCGCATTGTTTCCGCCCGTCGCGCGGACCGTATCGACGAACAGCTGGGCGAATGAATTGACCGCGTCATATGCGCCCTGACCGGTCGTCGGCGCATTCCACGAATTGTTCATGTCGAGCATCTCGTTATAGCCTTCGAACATCAGTCTGTCATCGTAGTCCTTAAACTCATTCGCGATGTTTGTCCAAAGACCTTCGAACCTGTCCTGAACCGAATCGAACGTGCCCGTATCTGCTATGAGCCAGCATACTTTATCAGAACCGTGCTCACCCGTATCGTGGTGAACGTTAAGGATGACGTAGAGGCCTTCTTCCAAAGACCAGTCGACTATCTGCTTAACGCGCGCCATCCACTCGGGATCTACGTTGCCGTTCGCATCCGTAAAGTG
>JAGDCV010000004.1 GCA_017958365.1 Clostridiales bacterium | reverse complement strand
CAACATCAAGTCCGCCTGCACCGATAGCGAGCATTCCGATACCGCCGCATGTAGGTGTATGAGAGTCAGAACCGAGCAATGTCTGTCCCGGAACACCGAATCTCTCGATGTGAACCTGATGGCAAACGCCGTTACCCGGACGGCTGAATCTGATGCCGTGCTTGTTTGTTACTGTCTGAATGTACTTATGGTCATCGGCATTCTCGAAGCCGGACTGAAGCATGTTGTGATCGATGTAAGCTACAGAGAGCTTTGTCTTAACCTGATCGATACCGAGGGCTTCAAACTGGAGATACGCCATTGTTCCCGTAGAATCCTGTGTAAGAGTCTGGTCAATGCGAAGTGCAATCTCCTCTCCGACCTTCATTTCTCCTGAGAGAAGGTGATCCTTAATGATCTTCTGTGAAATTGTGTACCCCATTTTGTTCCTCCGTAATATAAATATTAAATATTATGCCACGAAGGAAATTATATGTTTCGGCTCTCCGCCTTGTCAATTTATTCAAGAAAAAATGCAAGATTTTATCTTAATTCTTGCAAAATGTACCCGATTATAGAAGCAGCTGAGGCTGCATTAAGGGATTCAGCCCTTCCCTGCATGTTGATCCTGACCTTGATATCACACGCATCAATGGTCTCTTTCTTAAGTCCCGCGCCCTCATTGCCTATCATGTAGGCCACGGGGAGAGCGGGCTTTACCTGCTTTAAGTCTTCACCGTTAAGTTCAGCCGCGATAACCTTTATGCCCTTGCCGTGAAGAGCCTTTATCATCTCATCCGCATCATTAAACTCGATCACGGGAATTCTCCATATGGAGCCCATCGACGATCTTATGACTTTATCGTTATAAGCGTCAGCCGTATTCTTGGTAACAAGTACCGCGCCAAAATCAAAGGCATCGGCGATCCTTATCATGGTGCCGAGATTACCCGGGTCCTGAATATCCTCCAGGCACATGAAGATATCCTTGCCGTCTTCCCTTAATTCAATGCCGTGCGAAGAATCAGGTCTTGCCGCCACAAGAGCAACTCCCTGTGGATTCATGGTTCCTGATACTTTCTTAAAACAAGCCTCGCTTAGGATTATGCACTCGCATGAACACCTTGAAGAAACATCCTGCGCCCATGATGCATGCGCTTCGTCAGCGATAACTTTAACCGGAGTGACACCTCCGTCAAGAGCATCCGAGCAGGAACGCACGCCTTCAACAAGAACTACCCCCTCTCGGCGGGATGTCCTGCTGTCGTGAAGTGACGCGAGATACTTTACCTTGGAATTATCCTTGCTCGTGATGACTTCCACTTCATCACCTGTAAACGATAAACAAGAGACTGTTGGTCGCAACACCGACCTGCATGGGTCCGTTGTTTATGCCGTTCATTATGATCTCTGTTGTAAGCGATACAGAAGGCTTCTGCACTTCAGTAACTATAAACTCATCGCCCGAATCATCAAGACTTAAGTAAATGCCTTCATGTCCCCTGTTAAGGATAAGAACTATCCTTCCGGCACTTTCTTCAGGCGCTACCTTGTTACCGAAGAAGTCGCAGTTATCTTTATCAAGATAACGCTCCATGACGATAGCTTCCTCGGTCGTATAAGAAGTCTTATAAAAACCTGTGCGCAGAACGCGGTTCTGAACGCGCAGCGCCGCGAGCTTACGGTAGAAATCAAGATGCTCCTGTGCCTCACCTTCAACTTTACCCCACGGATATGTGCGGCGGTTGAAAGGATCCTTATAACCGTTCATGAGTATCTCGTCACCGTAGTAAGTGCAGGCTGCACCCGGATACTCTATCTGAAGCGCATATGCCATCTTGCAAAGTTCCGCACACTTAGATGCTTCGATGTCTGATACGCCGATCTCACGCTGCGCACCCTTGTCACCCGTATCCTCAGGCTTACTCATCATGGTGTAAACACGGGGAACGTCGTGAGATGAAACAAGGTTCATTATGCAGTAGTAACTTTCTGCGGGATATCTCTCGCGGAAGCCTTCGAGTCTCGCGTTAAAAACTTTCGCAGAGACATAACCCTGAAGATACTCAAGGACCGTGGTCCTGAATGTGTATCCCATGACGGAGTCGTGAGTATTGCCGAGCATGAAGTCTCTGTAGGAGCCGTAAGAACACTTGTTGCTTGCATCCTCCCAGACTTCACCCACGAGCATGCCCTCGCCGTTTGTCTTGGCCTTGATGGTATCTCGCATCTGCCTTATGAACGAATCCGGAAGCTCGTCGGAAACATCGAGTCGTAATCCTGAAGCACCGCGCTTCACCCATGTGTCGACAACACCGCCGTCACCGAAGATGAACTGCCTGTACGACAGATTGTTCTCATCGACGTTAGGAAGATCGGGAAATCCCCACCATGAATCGTAAACGGTATATCCGTGTTCGTTCTTATAGAAGTGATACCATGACCTGTAAGGACTTACGATGCCTTTCTCATACGCCTCATAAGCGCCTACGCCCTCGTATCTTCCGAACTTGTTAAAGTACCTCGAATCTGCACCCGTGTGCGAGAAGACTCCGTCGAGGATTATCTTTATGCCCTTGCTCTCGCAGGCATTCTTAAAACTCTCGAAAGCTTCATTGCCGCCAAGCATCGGATCAACACTTAAGTAGTCAGCCGTGTCGTACCTGTGTGATGATCTCGCCTCGAATATCGGGTTTAAGTAAATGATGTCTATGCCGAGACTTTTGATGTAATCGAGGTGCTCTTCTATGCCCTTCAATGAGCCTCCGTAGAAGTCACACGCAAGGTAACCCGTCGAAGGCTTACCTTCGATGTCAACATCCTCATACCAGTCCTCGTGATAGACTCTCTCCTCCCTATCGGACGCACTTATCATGCGCTCAACCGTGAAAGCTTCATCACGCGCGAAACGGTCCGGGAAGATCTGATATATAAGTGCACCCTTCATGTAGTCAGGTGTCTTGAAGTCTTTCCTGTAAGTCGTTATCTGCCATGCATAAGGATACTTATCCTCATCGGCAGCTACTCTCGGCGGCTCATGGTAGATCTTGCCTGCGCCGTCTTCCGTATCCGCTTCCATGACATAGTAACGTGTCTCGTATTCGGTTACGGTCTCGGTTCCTTCTTCAGTCTCCACTTCCCTCTCGAACAACTCGCGGAAGCGGAACCAATAAAAGACGAGACCGGGCTCATGCGGCAACATGATCCCGGCCTCGTATCTGGTCGTTCCAACGGATGCATCTTCTGCCTTTACTTCATACATCGGTTCCTCATGATATGAGAATCCGTAAAGACCGTATGTGTAGCACAAAGTCACATCCTTACAATCGGATGATGCGTCAAACCTTATAGTGACTTTCGTATCAACAGGCTGTGCACCGTAAGGTGTCCTGTATTTAAGGTATCTTGACGCGTGAAGGAACATCGCTTACTTTGACTCTTCCTTCTTTGTTGTTTCTGCCTTCTTAGCTGCAGGCTTGGCTGCAGGCTTCTTGGCATCAGCCTTCTTAGCCGCGGGCTTCTTTGCAGAAGACTTCTTGGCTGAGGGCTTAGAAGCAGCCTTGGGCTTCTCGTCAGCAGGCTTCTCCTCAGCCTTAGCATCAGGCTTAGCCTCTTCCTTTACCTCAGGTGCTGCCTGCTCTTCTTCGTCTATGGCCATACCCGTGATAAGTGAGTACAGACCTGCATACTCCTTAGCGCTCTTCTTCCATGAGTAGTCTCCGCTCATGCCTGTCTTGATGAGCTTGTCCCAGACATCCTTATGGTTCCTGTAAAGATCGCATGCATACTTAGTTACAAAGAGGAACTCGTGTGCATTGATGTTTGCAAATGAGAATCCGTTTCCTTCGCCCGTGAACTCGTTATAAGGAGTAACAGTATCCTTGAGTCCGCCTGTCTCTCTAACTACAGGAACAGTACCGTAAGCCATCGATACCAGCTGAGACAATCCGCAGGGCTCGAACAGTGAAGGCATCAGGAAGATATCTGCACCGGCATAGATAGTGTGAGCAAGACCTGAATCGAAGTCGATGCAAGCGCACATCTTGCCGGGGTTTCTGTTAGCCGTATCAACCAAAGCTCTCTCGTAGTAGTTGTCACCTGTTCCGAGTATAACGATCTGCATTCCGTCGTAGAGCATCTCATCGAGAACATAAAGCAGGAGGTCAAGACCCTTCTGGTCAACCAGACGTGAGATCATTGCACAAAGAGGAGCATCGGGATTAACCTCGAGGCCCAACTGCTTCTGCAGTGACTCCTTACATACTGCCTTACCCTTCTTGTATGTCTTGATATCATACTTGGCCGGGATCTTCTCATCCTTCTTGGGGTTGTACTCAAGATCGTTGATTCCGTTTAAGATACCGGATACCTTGTAAGCATATTTCTGGAGAGTATAGTTCAATCCCTCACCGTAGTAGTCAGTCATGATCTCATACGCATAAGTAGGAGAAACCGTCGTTACGGAATTCGAGAAAACGATACCTGCCTTCATGAAGTTGATGGCACGGTCCTTGATACAGAACTCTTCTCTCAAGTACTCATCAGGAAGGTCGAGCATCTCTCTTACAACATCAGTAGCATGAACGCCCTGATACTTCAGGTTGTGGATCGTAAATACAGTCTGAACGTTGGTGTGATAACCGTGCTTCTTGAAGTGTGCATCGAGAAGCAAAGGCATCATGCCCGTCTGCCAGTCGTTACAGTGAAGAACGTTAGGCTCGAAGTTCATGAAGTCACCCATGAAGTCGAGGACTGCTCTCTGGTAGAAACAGTAACGCTCAATATCAAATACATACTCAACATAGATCTGATCGAAGTTGAAGTAATACTCGTTATCTACGAAGTAGAAGATCGTTCCGTTGCGCTCGATCTGGAACAGACCGGCATAAAGAGATCTCCATCCCATGCGGACCAGCTTCCAGCCTAGGAACTGCAACTCATCCTGATACTTGATCTTGATCTTCTTGTAAAGAGGAAGGATGACTCTTGCGTCAATATTGTCTTTGTTAAGCTCAACCGGGAGCGCTCCGACAACGTCAGCCAGACCTCCGACCTTAACGAAGGGGCTCACCTCAGAAGATGCAAATAATACTTTAATCTTATCCATTATCAGATACCTGCTCCTTTCCCGATAACTACAGGGTAATCAGGGTGTCCAATCAGTCTGACGCCCGGCCTTACGAATGAATTCTTATCAAGGATAACATTCTCAAGGTGACAGTTCTCAGAGATGTGAACATCCTGCATTACAACGCAGTTCTTGACCGTTGTGTTCTTTGATACAGTTGCGCTTCTGAATATGATCGAGTGATCGATATTACCATAGATTCGGCAACCGTCGGATACGATTGATGATGTTACTTCAGCATTATCGAAGTAAAGTGTGGGAGCTTCGTCCTTAACCTTGGTATAGATGGGCTTGCCGCTCCAGAAGAGGTCTTCCCTTGTCTCATCCTTAAGAAGTGACATGGAAGCATTGAAATAAGTCTGTACGTTGTTGATACGAAGTGCCGTTCCGGAGTACTCGTAAGCGAATACCTTGATCTCGTCGAACATCTTAACCATCGAGTGCAGACCGAAGTGAGTTTTACCATGGCTCATCTGCTTCGAGATGATGTCGATGAGCATGTCTCTTCTCAAGCAGATGATTCCGAGAGATGTCTTGTTGGAAGTAGCCTTCTGGGGATTGTATAGCATATCCTTAACGAATCCCTTATCGTCAGTCTCGAGTATGTAGCTCGGGCTTCCGTACTTCAAAGCATCACGGTTGAACAGGACCGTAAGGTCTGCTCCGCTTGTCTCGTGAGCCTTGATCATATCATCGAATGTACAGTTTAAGATGATATTGGAATTAGCTACGATCGCATATGTTGATCTTGAGTGACGAAGGAAGTCGAGGACACCGCCCAACTCCTCATCACCCGTAAGGTTTGAGGAAGCCTCAGAGTTAACGTAAGGCGGCAGGATGTGAAGTCCGTCATTCTTTCTGTCGAGGGACCACGGTGAACCTGTTCCCAAGTGATCCATCAATGACTTGTACTTGTTATATGTGAGGATACCAACGTTCTTGATTCCGGAATTAACCATATCCGAGAGCATGAAGTCGATGATCCTGTATCTGCCTCCGAACGGAACAGCTGACAAAGCTCTGGGCTCTGAGAGTTCTCCTAATGCGATCTTTTTATTGTCGGCCAGTATGAGGCCCATAACATCATTAAACATAATCTTTACCTCCTTGCTGACCTTTATACCCTGAACTTCTCTTCGATGACTGAAGCATCGCCTGCATCGATATCCGAATCGATCATGGAGTTACCCGGGATCTCTGCACCGTCCTTGATCTTCAGGCCGCGCTCGAATACGCAGATTCCTTCAGAACAAATCTTGTGGTTCGTATAAGGTCCTTCGCCCTCGACCTTCGGTCCGGCCTTAACGTCCTTACCGATGATCGTACCGAAGTCAACGATGCATCTCTCGATCCTTGCGCCTTCCTTAACAACTACACCCGGAAGGAGTACGCAGTCCTTAACAACTGCTCCCTTCTCGACTATAACTGACTCGGAAAGAACGGAATGGTTAACTTCACCGAAGATTCGGCATCCGTCTGTCAACGCGGAGTTTGTTACCTTACCTGTCTCACCTATGAACTGTGAAGGCTTAACAGGGTTTCTTGAATAGATCCTCCAGGAGCGGTCAACAAGGTTGATGTCCTCAGGCTTATCGAGGATATCCATGTTTGTCTCCCACAAGGATGAGATCGTTCCTACATCCTTCCAGTATCCGGAGAAGCGGTAAGCGAATAACTTCTTGCCGCCTGCAAGGAGCATGGGGATGATGTTCTTACCGAAGTCATTGTTTGACTCGGGATCAGCCTCATCCTTGATGAGTGCTTCTCTTAATACTTTCCATGTGAAGCAGTAAACACCCATGGAAGCAAGATTGCTCTTGGGCTTCTCGGGCTTCTCCTCGAACTCTACGATCTGGTCCTCACCTTCAGTGTTGAGGATACCGAATCTGGGAGCCTCTTCCCACGGTACTTCGTAAACGGCAACAGTTGCATCAGCCTCTCTCTCGATATGGCTTCTGAGCATTGCCGCGTAGTCCATCTTATAGATGTGGTCACCTGAGAGGATTACAACATACTCAGGATCGAAGTCATCAAGGAAATCCTTGTTCTGGTAGATGGCATTAGCTGTTCCCTTATACCAGTCTGACTTACCTGATCTCTGGTAAGGAGGAAGGATGTATGCACCTGCATTATTACGATCAAGATCCCAAGGATGTCCGTTACCTACGTAAGTATTAAGTGCGAGCGGCTGATACTGTGAAAGTACGCCTACACGCTCGATACCTGAATTAACGCAGTTAGACAAAGGAAAATCAATGATCCTGTAACGGCTTCCAAAAGGAACCGCAGGCTTTGCAACGGTCTTCGTAAGAACGCCTAACCTTGCCCCCTGGCCTCCTGCAAGTATCATTGCAACTACATCTGTCTTAGCCATTTTTACCAACCTCCGCATTTGATTTGTTAGTCTTAGTAGTCTTAGAAGCGGTCTTCTTCGAATCTGACTTCTTAGCTGCAGCGCTCATCTTCGCCGTTGTCTTCTTAGTAGCGGGCTTCTTAGCTTCAGTCTTCTTCTGTTCCGGCTTCTTCGCGCTCTTGGCTGCTGACTTCTTGGGTGCATCTGCGACTTTCATGAAGTAGACACCTGCAAGCGGCGGAATATTAAACTTAACGTGGTAGGGCTTACCCTGGTAAGGCTCATCTATCGCCTCGAAAGTACCGTCAAGGGCAACTCCCGTAGGATAACCGCTTCCTCCGAAAGACATGTCATCCGTATTCAAAACGATCTTGTAAGTACCGAGTTCATATACGGGGATCTTGTACTCTTCGAGAGGCTGGGGAACCATGTTGAGAGTGACATAGATATCATTCTCATCCTTCTTCGGGCTCTTTCTTGTGTAAACGAATACATTGTTCACGATATCGTCTGCAGCGATCCACTCGAAGCCTGCCCATGTGTGATCATCTCTCCAGAGCTGACCGTGTTCGATGTAGAATCTGTTAAGCTGAGAGCAGAATTCCTGAAGCAGTCTGTGTGACTCGTAATCGAGCATGAACCACTCGAGCTGCTCGTAGTATCTCCACTCGATGAACTGACCGAACTCAGCACCCATGAAGTTGAGCTTTGCACCGGGGTGGCTTATCTGGTACAGGAACAAAGTCCTCAACGAAGCGAACTTTCTCCATACATCACCCGGCATCTTGTTGATGAGTGAGTACTTACCGTGTACTACCTCATCGTGCGAAAGTGAAAGTACGTAGTTCTCTGCAAAGGCATACATCATCGAGAAACAGAACTCGTCGTGATGCCATCCCCTTGCATAGGAATCGGTTGAGAAATAATCGAGAGTATCGTGCATCCAGCCCATGTTCCACTTATGTGTGAAACCTAATCCGCCGTCCTCAACGGGATGGGAAACCTTGGGCCATGCTGTTGACTCCTCGGCGATCATCATGACGCCGGGATAATTCTTTCTGATGGTGGAGTTTAACTTCTTGAAGAACTCGATAGCTTCAAGATTCTCATTTCCGCCGTACTTGTTAGGGATGTAATTCTGACGGCCGTAGTCTCTGTAGAGCATGGAGCTTACGGCATCAACGCGAAGTCCGTCGATGTGGAAAACATCGAGCCAGAATACTGCGTTGGAGATAAGGAATGAGATGACCTCATTCTTCGAATAATCGAATACGTATGTACCCCACTCCCTGTGCTCTCCGATCCTCGGATCCGCGTACTCATAACATGGAGTACCATCGAATCTTACGAGACCTTCGAGATTCTTCGGAAAGTGTGCGGGAACCCAGTCAAGCAAAACTGCGATACCGTTCTGGTGGAGGATATCGACCATGTACTTGAAGTCTGCAGGTGTTCCGAATCTTGATGTGGCTGCGAAGTAACCTGTTACCTGATAACCCCAGGATGCATCAAGGGGATGCTCGAGTACGGGCATCAGCTCGATATGCGTATAGTGCATCTTACGGCAGTAGTCAACGAGATCCATTGCGATCTCTCTGTAGGTGAAGAAGTTTCCGTCCGGATGCTGTCTCCATGAACCCAAGTGCATCTCGTAGATGTTGATAGGTCTTGCTGCGAGTGCATCAGGTCTGTTCTTCATGTACTTATCATCGCCCCAGTCGTAGTCGTCGGGGTTATAGACTATGGAAGCATTGTTGGGTCTCGTCTCGAAGTGTCTTGCATAAGGATCGCACTTATCGTAGATCCTTGAATCATAACCGACCACTCTGTACTTATAACGGTTCCACTGTGAAACGCCCGGTATCCTTATTTCCCAGATACCGCTGTTCTTCTGCTTACTCATCTGATGAGAAAGAGGTTCCCAGTCGTTGAAGTCTCCGATAACGCTTACGGAGATGGCCTTAGGTGCCCAAACCCTGAAGATATAGCCTTTTGTACCATCCGGATCCTTGAAAGGATGAGCTCCGAGATAGTTATAGCTCATGTAATTATTGCCGCTGTTAAACAGATAAGCTTCGTCCATTACGCATGCCTCCACCTTTTACTACGCACCTATTATAATATAAGAACGGAGTAAATACCAACCAAAAATACAAAAAGAGCGGTAAAAAAACCCGCTCTTTTGTGCAATTTTACAAACGCTTAATAATCCGTGTTACCGTCAGATTTCTTCAGAGAACCTCTCATTGCGTCTTAGAAGTTCGATGCACATTCTGATGTCGTGATACGGACACTTCCACTCGGCTACCAAAGGAAGACTCATATCCGGTGTTCCGTCCTGCGCAACCTCGTTATACCACTCGGCAGGTCTCGTCTTCGTGATCATATGATTACGGACGAATTCCCATGTCCGTCTTGCTGCATCCTTATACTTCTTGTCGCCTGTCTTCATATACGCATTGATGAATCCGACGATGGCTTCCGCCTGTACCCACCAGGCACGGCTCTCCTTAACGACGCCTCTCTCAACTTCATACGCCATCGAGAAACCGTCGAAGCCGTACTCGAGAGATTCCTCGGCAAGCTTTAGTGAGAAAGGAGCGAACTCTTCGATGAGATCCTTGTCACCCAGGATATCGCACGTTCTGTCCAACACCCAGGACATCTCTACATCGTGACCTATCGATCTTAGATCGATGATGCTGTTGTATTCCCTGTCGAAGAAGACTTCAAGTCTTCCCTTCTCGTAGTTGAAGATCTTCTTATCGAAGATATCAAGAACGTTCATGATCTTCCTTATGAGGAAGACATCACGCGTTTCCTTGTTGATCCTGTAAAGTTCCGTATACGCCTCCATGATGTGGAAGAGCGTATTCATCGTGCGGTAAGCGGAAACCCCGTTCTCCGACAGATGAGGATTCGAGTCGAGAGTAAAGTCACGTGAGAAGGATTCAAGATAACCGATCTCATCCGTAAACATGTTCTCGATACAGTTCTTAAGATAGTACGCAAGCTTGAATGCTTCCATGTCGTGAGTGATCTCGTAGTACTCACATAAAGCATAGATCGCGAAAGCGTGGTTATAAGCGTGCTTCGTGGTATCGGCGGGCTTTCCGTCATAAGTTACGGACCAGTAGATACCGCCGAATTCGGGATCAAAATAATGATCTCTGAAGTACTCGTAAGCATGCCTTGCGCAGTCAATGATGTTGACCGAAGAATAACCGGCATCCTGAAGTTTGGTCTCAGACAGACCGGCATCCATGCAAAGCTTGTAGCAGGAGCTCATTGCCCATAGTATCCTGCTGTTTAAGATACACCCTTTATCCGCCCTTGTATCGACTGTTCCGTCGGCGGAAACATAACCGTAAAATCCACCGTATCTCTCGTCATAAAGACTGAGCCAGTACGGTATCAAATCCTTAACAAGATGTGTTTTGATTTCAGGTGTAATAGCCATAAAAATATTTTATATTACGGCTGATTACTTTGCAAACTCAGCACCCTTGGCGAAAGCCTCCATATTGCCCGGAATGAACTTATGTCTTCTCTCGGGAAGGATCTCATACAAAGCAGCTTCAAAAGACTCTTTCTTGAAGCATCCCGTCGCCTCTGACATACATCCTAACATGGAGATCGTAGCGAAAGCCATGTTGCCGAGATCACTTGCGATCTTGGAAGCTTCCATCGGTATGAACTTAATGTCCTTACGTGTAGGCTCTGTATAGAAAAGAGACGAGTCGATGATCAGAAGTCCGCCCGGATTAAGATAGGACTCGAACTTCTCCATTGACGGCTGGTTCAGGCAGATAAGAACATCTGCATTGTTAACTACGGGAGAACCGATGGGCTCATCTGAGATAACAACGGAACAGTTAGCCGTACCGCCTCTCATCTCAGGTCCGTAGGACGGGAACCATGATACTTCCTTACCTTCATAAAGTGCTGCCTCAGCTGCCATCTTACCTGCGGAGAGAATACCCTGTCCGCCAAAGCCTGCGAGGATTATCGAGAAGTCTATCATGCTGTTTCTCCTTCCTTCGCGGCCTTAAGGTCAGCCTCGATCTTCTTAAAGTCAATCTCAGCACCCTTGTAAACACCCAAAGGATACTGAGGGATCATCTTCTCCTTAAGCCAGTCCATGGCCTCGAGAGGTTCCTTACCCCAGTTAGTGGGACATGTGGACAGGAACTCAACCATCGTGAAACCGAGGTTAGCCTGCTGTGCAAGGAAAGCCTGCTTGATGTCCTTCTTTGCAGCCATGATGTTCTTATAGTCAGTAAGGCATACGCGCTCTACGTAAGCAGCACCCGTCAAAGGAGCGATCATCTCACTTACGTTGATGGGGTAACCCTGGTAAGAAGCATCTCTTCCGAAAGGAGATGTTGTCGTTACCTGACCGAGCAATGTAGTAGGAGCCATCTGACCTGAAGTCATTCCGTAAACTGCGTTGTTTACGAAGAATGCAGTGATCTTCTCTCCTCTTGCAGCAGCGTGGATGATCTCAGCGGCACCGATGGAAGCGAGGTCACCGTCACCCTGATAAGTGAAAACGACCTTGTTCTTAAGGTTACGCTTAATACCTGTAGCAACTGCAGGTGCTCTTCCGTGAGCAGCCTGAACCGCATCACATGCGAAATACTCGTAACTGTTATAAGAACATCCTACGGAAGCGATTGAGATAGTATCCTCGAGGATACCCATCTCGCACATTGTCTCCGCGATAAGTCTGTGGATAATACCGTGTGTACATCCCGGGCAGTAATGGAAAGGCTTGCCCGTTAAGCCCTTTGTAGCTTCAAAAACAACAGCCATCAGTCAAGTGCCTCCTTCTCGGGATTCTCGTGGATCGCGATGATCTTATCAAGGATTTCCTTCTGCATAGGAAGGTTACCACCCATTCTTCCGAAGAAGTGAACGGGTTTCTGACCCTTAATAGCGATCTGTACATCCTCAACCATCTGTCCTGCGGAAAGCTCGATATCAAGGAAAGCCTTAACGTTAGGAAGAGCAGCAGTATCACGGATGATCTGCTTAGGGAACGGCCACAGAGTGATAGGACGGATCATGCCGACCTTGATACCCTTCTCGGCTGCCTGTCTTATTACGTTACGGCAGATTCTTGAAC
Source organism: Clostridiales bacterium (assembly GCA_017958365.1). Lineage (GTDB taxonomy): Bacteria > Bacillota > Clostridia > Saccharofermentanales > Saccharofermentanaceae > Saccharofermentans. The sequence goes on along the minus strand of JAGDCV010000004.1, from coordinate 460 downwards.
ATGTGGAGAACGCTACGATAACGATCTCAGCATCTTCAATACCGATAGCTTCATATCTGACTTCATCTCTCTCGATGATCTTATACTTCTCGACAAGCTCGAGGTTCTTTCTCTCGAGGTCATCAGGCTGGATGTAGATGGAAGTAACTGTGTTGTGCTCAGGTCTTCCGCCTCTTCCGCAAGCAGCCCAAGGCTTCTCGGGCTCGACGATAGGCTCCTCATCTCTGAAAGCGACAGGCTCCATCATCTGGCCTAATGTACCGTCGCCCAGGATCATACAGAGCATTCTGTACTTATCAGCGAGGTTGAAAGCTTCTACTGTGAGCTCGTAGAGTTCCTGAACGGAAGCAGGTGCGATTACGAGGTTTCTGTAATCACCATGTCCGCCGCCCTTACAAGCCTGGAAGTAGTCACCCTGTGAAGGCTGGATACCACCAAGTCCCGGGCCTGCTCTTACGAT
>JAGDCV010000052.1 GCA_017958365.1 Clostridiales bacterium | reverse complement strand
GATCGTCATGCGGTCGCCCACGACGGACCCGGTCTTCTCGAGAAGCCTGTGGTACACCCACGCGCCGCCGTTGTATCCGGTGATGACCTCATTCGTCCTGTGATCGCGCCTTGTAAGATATTCATTGATCTCATTGATGTCCCCGCAGATCAGGTTGATCGTACTGAGTCTTCCGTTCGCATCGTACGGCTGCTGCACGTCACGCACAGCGATGTACTCGACGCCTAAGTCGATGAGCTCCTGCTCGATCTCCTCCTCCGCTTCCGCCGAGATCGCGGGGTCGAAGACTATCTCGTGACTGTAGCGGATGATGTCGTCGAACTGCGCGTTTATAGACTTCTTGATGCTCACGTTCATCGTAAGTCCGGTGACAAGAAGCGCACAGCTTCCCGCGATGCTCACGATGGTTACGATTACCCTCTTCTTGTCCGACAGCATGTTAAGCACGATAAGTCTCGCGTAAAGTCCGCCCGTGCGCTGCGAGTTCTTTCCTTCACGCGCCTTCTTCTTTAAGTGCGGCACGAGGTCGTTAAGAAGCGTTACCGCTGGCAGCTTAAGAAGCGAGTTGCACGCGAACCACACGGTGAGCGCCGACAACACGATGCCGCCCGCGAGTATGACGAGCGTCATCTTAAGGTCGAACGCCATGCGCGGCGTGCCGTAAACATAGAACTGCCCGTAAGTGGTCGTTACTATCCATTGGATTATGGTGAAGCCGAAGATGACGCCGAGGAACATGCCGACGAACGTCGCCGAGACGCCGAACACCAGATACTTGCCGAGTATCTCCTTATTGAAGAAACCGAACGCCTTCGTCGCACCCACCTGATGGCGCTGCTCATCGATGATCCTTCCTACCGTCGCGAGCACGACAAGCGCACCCACCACAACGAAAATCGATGCAAACGTACCGCCGAGATTACTTATGCTCTCCGCGTTATTGCGGATGAAGATATATGCGCCGTTACCGTAGACGTCGAGAACGACCCAGTGGCACTCATCAAGAAGCTCCATGTCCTCGATCGCCTGATTAAGCTGATCCACGCCTTCATTATACTGATCAAGTCCGTCGTTGTATTCTGCCTCACCGCTCTCAAGAGCGATATAAGCGTCGTCAAGTTCGTTCTGACCGCTCGCGATCGCCTGCTCACCCTCTTCTATCTGCGCCTGCGATTCCTCATACTGCGCAAGTCCCTCGTTATATCTTTGTCTTGCATCCGCGAGCTGCTGCTGCGCGTCCTCGTACTGCGCTCTTCTTGCCTGATACTCCGCCATGCCTTCCGCATAACGGGCTTCACCCTCTTCGTACTGTGCGCGCTTCTCGTTGTACTCCGCCTCACCTTCGTTGTACATCTGAAGTCCCGCCTGGTACTGCGCATAACCGTAGTTATAAAGCTGCAGATACTGCTCGTAAGTCGTAAGACCCGATTCGTAGAGCGCCTTGCCGTTAAGGTACGCCTCGTGTCCCGACTCCCAGTATCCGACCATGCTTGCGAAGAATTCATAGACATGTTCAAGGCTGCCAGAATAAGAAACAATCGCCGCAGCCGACCCCTCGGGATCCGGAACGCCGATGGGCTCGAGGAGCGCCGCGATATTCTCAGTTAATGACTTGTCAAAATCGATGCTAAGGTACGGTGTTATCGCGAAGATGTTGATGCTTGCATTCGGGTCATCAAGATCGATGTTATCCACCCTCGGTGTCCACGAGATCCGGTCCGCGACATTCTGTCCGAGCGTATGTGCGATCGTAATATATAACGTGTCTCTTAAACCCTGCTTTATGTCTTCAAGAAGCGTGAATCCCGTTAGAAGCTGTATCCTTCCGGTCTCGAGTATCTGCTCCGCGTTATCAAGTTCGGCAGCACCGCTTTGAAGCTGCGCCCACGCATGGTCAAGCTGCACCTTCGAGTCGTCTAATTTCTGTCTTGCCTCCTGAAGCGTCGCCTCGCCTGCTGCAAGCTGCGCCCTCGCCATGTCAAGCTCGGCCCTCGCCTCCATCAACTGCGCCCAGCCGTTATTAAGCTCTATCCTCGCCGCCTCAAGCTGAGCCTCACCGTCTTCTATCTGTACACGTACACTCTCGAGTTCATCCCATCCTGCCGCGAGCTGCTGCTGCGCATCATGAAGTTCGTTTGCCGACTGCGTCAGCTGATCGAGCCCGTCGAAATAATCACTCCACCCGCTGTCGAGTTCCCCTCTGGCATCTGTAAGCTGTGCATTCGCATCATCAAGCTCCGCCTGGCCTTCGTCGATCTGCTCCTGATACGTTCCTCTTATCTCGTTATATCTGATGACCGCCCTCTCATCCGCGAGCGCGTTAAGGCGCTCGAGCGTAGGAGCGACATTATTGATGTAGGCATCCCCGAATCTGTAAGAACCCTCGAGCCCTTCGACTCTTATCTCCGCCGTCATGTAGCAGCCCTCGAGAGCTTCGCGGTCGAACACATCCTCGAGCACAAGCACGTACGGCTTATCGGGCACGAATCTCTGCCAGCAAGCGTGGTCGGGATGGTTGATGATACCCGTAACCGTAAACTCTGTCCTCGTAAGATACATCGGATCCTCACCGAGTGCATTCGCGACCTCGATCGTATCGCCGACTTCGATGTGTTGAGCGTTGCTTATCTCACTCTCGATAACGCACTCGCCGGGTGCCTCGGGCATCCTTCCTTCCACAAGCTCAGCGGTGTTGATCCGCTGCGTCATAGACGCGACGAAGACGTCCATCGCACTGTTCTCCATGTAGATCTTCGCTTCAGTCCTGTAAACGCCCTCGACATCCGCGACACCCTCCACCTGACGGATCGCCTCCATGTCAGCCGGAGTCAGAAGATACGTCGATAGTATATGTATGTCCCTGTAGTTATTACGGTTATAGAAATCACTTCCCGCAAGTCCCACCGAGAGCGCGCCGAAGTTAACGCCAAGATACGTCAGCACCGCGAGCATCGCGATGATGATGATGGACAGATAGGAGACTATCTGCTTCCTTATGTTACGGACCGCATCTTTACGCTGGGTGGGCTTCATTTTTATTACCAGACGAGTTCCTCCGCATGCAGCGGGTGAACGTTCTTCTTTATGCTTGCGACCTTGCCGCTTCTAATCTTGACGACGCGGTCAGCCATCTTCGCTATCTCGGGGTTATGCGTGATCATGACGACAGTCGTTCCCTTGCTCTTCATGATCTCCTCTATTACTTTCAAAACCTCGATGCTCGTCGTGTAGTCAAGCGCCGCAGTCGGCTCATCCGCAAGTATGATTCTGGGTCTCTTTACTATCGCTCTTGCTATCGACACGCGCTGCTGCTGACCACCCGACATCTGACCCGGATAGTTGCCCGCACGTGAAGTAAGACCGACATTATCTATAGCCTCCTGAGGCGGCATCGGATCCTCGACCAGCTCAGCGATGAACTGCACATTCTCGAGCGCCGTTAAGTTCGGCATCAGGTTATACTGCTGGAAGATAAAACCGACGAAGTTACGTCTGTAATTCGTTAAGTCTTCATCAGTCGGATGCGAGAAGTCCTTCCCTTCTATCTCGACCGTTCCTTCCGTCAATGAATCCATTCCTCCGATGATGTTCATCATGGTTGATTTACCGCAGCCGGACTCGCCTAACACGGCGACGAATTCATTCTTATATATGTCTAAGTTTATTCCCTTAAGGACACTGTTTACCGTCTCACCCGTGATGTAATCCTTCGTCACGTTCTTTAATGAGATGAGTACTTCCTTCTGCTCATCAAGCTCAACGAGGAAGCCCTTCTCATCTATCGTCATTGCCGCGAGTGCCGCCATGTGCTCAACGAGTTCGAGCTCATCATTATTAAAAGTCTCGCCGCTTCTCTTGTTTACTATCTGGCAGCACCCGATGACTTCATCGACGTTATTTAAGGGAACGCAGATCATGCTCTTTGTCTCAAGGCCATAGTCGTCGAAGACCGTTCCGTCGAACCTCGCATCCGCCGCGGGATCATCGACCATTATCGACTTCCCCGACTTCGTCACGACACCTTCAATTCCGATGCCGTTCTCTACCGTGATGTTCGTGATGTCTGCAGGTCCCGTGTGGAAGATGGGCGTCAGCCTGTCCGTCTTCTTATCAAGAAGCCATATCGCACCCGCCTCTGCATCAAGTTCCCTTATGATTATCTCGAGGCTTCCCGCGAGTGCATCGTTCAGGTTATCGACCTCGAGCAGCTGCTCCATTATCGTGAAAGTTGCGTGTAAAAACCTGTTGTCCTTATCCATCATTACGCCTCCACTGCTTCCTGTAATCCCTCGGACTCGCCTCGAAAAACTTCTTGAAAGTCTCCGACATGTAGCTTACCCCGTTAAACCCGGTCTTCTCCGCTATCTGCCCCAGGCTCATGTCGGTCGAGCGCAGGTACTCGGCTACTTTTCGCGCGCGAAAATGCATGACATAACTTACCGGCGACTCGCCCACGTACTTATGGAATATGTTGTTACACATCGACTTGCTGATGTTCGCACTCGCGGCGATACCGTCGAGCGTGACCGTCTCCTGATAGTTCTCGGAGATGTAGAGCATCATCGACTTGAACAGCTGCTTGTGCGAGTCCGTCATTACTTCAGGGTCGTCCTTGCCCAAGACGGCGCACTGCTTTCTAATTATCTCCCATATCTTGAAGAACTGCATGGTGATGGCGAACGCGTCGTTACGGATGTCCGGCAGTTCCATCATGAGGTTGTACATGTCTTTGGTGAATTCGTTTATGTATCTGAACCTGACGTACGGGATGTCGGGGTTGTCCGTGATCGGCTTTATCGCGTCCATCTCGACTTTGACCGACGCCGTGAGGATGCTCGGGTGGATGACGCAGATGACGTACTTCGCGGTCTCGTCGTTGACGCTCATGCTGTAGTGGATCTGATTGGAATTGACGAAGATGGTGTCGCCCTCGTGAAGCATCAGCGTCTTGCCGTTGACGACGTATGCCATCGAGCCTGACTTTACCGAGACGAGTTCGACGTCCTCGTGAAAGTGCGGCACCTTCTCCCAGGTAACCTTCGGCTGGATCCAGCCGTCGTAGATGTAGGACGGGAAACCGGGGTCGTCGTAGTTTACGATCTCGGCGCCGTCGTCGTTACGGACGATGAGTCCCATTAGATCACGATTCATAACAATCTTCCTTGAGAAACGCCAATTTCATAACAATATAACACGGTTGTGTAAGATAGTTATGATTTTGTGCTGTTTTCGCGGCTATATTCGCCAGTTGATTACAATATACTTGATGTAACAACAGAATTCAAGGTAATCACAGACTCAAGGAGGGGAAAACTATGAGTGAAGCTGCGATCTTGATGAAGGACCTGTGTAAGGACTTTAAGGTGCTTAACAGGCATGAGGGTCTTAAGGGAAGCATACGCGATCTTTTCTCGCGTGATTACAAGACCATAAGCGCAGTTAAGGACGTATCACTTACCATCAACAAAGGCGAGATCATCGGTTATCTCGGACCTAACGGCGCGGGAAAGTCAACTACCATCAAGATGATGACGGGTGTTCTCGAGCCGACTTCGGGCGAGATCATCGTCAACGGTAATATCCCGTATAAGGACAGGACTCGTAACTCCGAGCGCATCGGCGTTGTCTTTGGTCAGCGAAGCCAGCTTTGGTGGTCGCTGCCGCTTATCGAGTCGTTCAATCTTCTGCGCGACATCTACATGGTAAAGCAGAAAGACTACGAGGACATGCTCGAGCTTTACCGCTCGCTTGTTGACCTCGAGCCGATCATCAAGAAGCCCGTGCGCCAGATGTCGTTGGGACAGCGTACGTTAAGCGATATCCTCGCGGCGTTCCTGCATAACCCGGACATCGTATTTCTCGACGAGCCGACCATCGGTCTTGATGTCTCGATGAAGGCGAAGATAAGAGATCTCATTGCCGGCCTTAATAAGACAAAGAATACAACCGTTATATTGACGACGCACGACATGGGTGACGTCGATGCTCTTTGCAGGAGGATAATCATCATCGATAAGGGCCAGAAGATCTACGATAACGACATCGATCACCTGAAGTCCTACTTCGGATCGTACCGTACGTTGAAGCTGCGCCTTGCCGACGATACATGGGAAGAGCACCTTATCGACGAGAGCAAGGAAGACATCATGCAGATCATCCTCGAGAAACAGAAGTTATCAGGAGTTAAAGACATACAGCTCCAGGAGATCTCAACCGAGGAGGTCATTAAGAAAATCTACGAAGGAGGAGTAGCGTAATGAGTCCGAAGAAGCTTATCGCTTTGACGAAGGCCGGGATCGAGGAATCCCTGCAGTTCAGACTCGGCGCATTCGTCACTTTGTTTGCAAATATCATCTACCTCGTCCTCGTGTACTTTCTTTGGAAGGCGATCTACGCATCGTCCGGAACCGATGTCGTCAACGGCATGACGTTCGAGGACACGATGATCTACCTGATCCTCGCGACCGCGCTTTTTAACTTCCTCGAGATGTACGTCGTGTGGGACATGAGCCGCAACATCCAGTCGGGCAAGATAATCCTCGACTTGTTGAAGCCGATGGAGTACAAGGCATACACATTCTGGAGTTACTCGGGCAATCACGTCGTGCTGTTCTTCTTAACGTTCATCCCGACGTTCATCATCGTCATGTTCGTAACTCACGGAGCGATCCCGATGGGCATCAATCTTGTGTACTTTATCGTGTCAGTCATCCTTGCCCTGGTGGTCAACTTCCACATCGAGATGCTGGTCGCGACTTTATGCCTGTACACAGAGTCAACATGGGGAATTAACATTGTTAAAGAGACGATAGTCCTTTTATTATCGGGCGCTTCGATCCCCCTCGCCTTCTTCCCTGAAGCGGCGAGAAAGGTCGTTGGGATGATGCCTTTTCGAGCGGTTTATGATGTTCCTCTGAATGTCCTGCTCGGCAAAGGCGGTGCTGATACGTTGTCCGGTGCCGCTTCGCTCTGGGGGTTCCAGGCGGTGTGGGCGGTCATCCTCATCGCGGCGAGTACGCTGTTCTGGAACGTGTCTGTCCGCAAGATCACGGTGAATGGAGGTTAACATGTCAAAGCTTGAGAAGAATAAGAATAGCAGAGGGCTTGGCTTCTACCTCTCCATCTACAGAAAGATCCTGATCCAGGACCTCAAGACCAAGATGAGCTACCGCGCCGACTTCGTGATATCGACGTTCGGCATGATACTTACCAACCTGTCAGGCTTCGTGACGTTCCTGATCCTTTTCCGGAACTTCCCGACCATCAACGGCTGGGATTACTACCACATGCTGTTCCTGTACGGATTCTCGCTGATCGCCCTGACGCCCGTTCAGTGCTTCTTCGACAACAACTGGAATCTGCGTTTCATGGTAAGGTCCGGCGACTTCATCAAGTATTGCTTCAGGCCTATCAACGTCTTCTTCTACTTCATGTCGGAAGTGTTCGATGTTAAGGGACTGGGACAGCTCGCGTTTGGCCTGGGTACTCTTATCTACGCCTGGTATCACATAGGTGTGGCAGTGACCGTCGGTTCGATTGCCCTGCTCGTGTTGTACATCTTCACGGCGTCGCTGTTCATGATCGCCATTATGAACTTCGCGGCGGCCACGGCATTCTGGATGGAAGGATCGGGCAACGTGATGGTCATCATGTTCAGGTTTAAGGATTTTGCCAAGTATCCGGCCTCGATATTCAACAGCGTGTTCAGATTCCTGTTCACGTTTATCATCCCGATTGCCTTTATAGCCTATTATCCGAGCCTTGCTATACTGGCGCCGGATGAAGAGCCGCTGATGACCGGGATTGCACCGCTGTTCGGCTTGCTGGTGTTCTATCTGAGCTACCACTTCTGGATGCGCGGCGTGAAGAGGTATGACTTCACGGGGTCGTGAGGGGTCGTGAGGGGTGTCGTTGGTCCGCCGCGCCCGGCCATTTGGTGCCGCCGCGCCCGGCCAGTTGGTCCGTTATTACACTTTTCCCAACCATCGGACCAAAATAACTCTCGATAATTGGTCCGATAATCTCGATATTTACAAAAGGGTACCAATGCTCCACCGGAGTTTGGTACCCTTTTCTTATATTCCTAATTCCAGGACCAAAACCAACAGGCATTATTGGTCCGAACAATTCATAAATATCAGAAAGAGACCAATTACATACAGAAGCAATCGTAGTATAATCCGATTATTAACGAATAAGGGTAACAACTATGGATATTCAAATTAACGACCGCCTCACTGCGAGGTGCACTCAGCTTAACAGGCTGATCATTTCCTGTTCGAGTTTTTTGAGCACTGCTCCTGATGGATTTCTTAAGATAAAGACCAGAGGAGACAGTCATTATTATTACGCTGTCAGAATGGTTGACGGCAAGTGTAAAGTCTCGTACCTGGGCAACAAAGTGACCGCAGAAGTCAGAGCGCTTGCGCAGAAGACATATCTTCAGCGCCTGATCAATGCGGCAAAAGAAGAATTAGACAACACAGAAAGATTCATTGATCACACGCCCCAAACAACTGTCGAGAATATCTATTCACAACTTTCCGACACAAGGAAAGCGCTGATCAAGCCGTACGCATTGTCGAACGAGGAATTCGCGAAGCGCTGGCAGGAGCAGAAGTACACTCCGAAGAAGTTCAGAGAAGGCACACCTGTTTACATGACCATGAAGGGCGAGCGCGTAAGATCAAAGTCGGAGCAGTTGATCGCCGACAGACTGTACATGAATAACATCCCGTACAAATATGAATGTCCGCTTCAGGTCGGGGAATTCGTAATCTTTCCCGACTTCACGATCCTGAAGATGAGCACCCGTGAAGATGTCTATCTTGAACATTGCGGAAGGATGGGCGATGAACAGTATGCCGATGATGCGGTCTCCCGATTCAACAACTATGCACTTAACGGGGTCACGCCGGGCAAGCGTCTGTTCACTCTATACGAGACAAGGAACATCCCCCTCGACACCCGTGTCCTCGATCAAATGATCGCCACGGTGTTCAGGTAATCACCCGCAGAAGAAGGTAATCTCTCTATCCAGCAAACGGTAGACGTTGGCGATGAGGAAGCCGTCGGCGACGGCGTGGTTGAGGCGGACGGTGACGGGCATCATGAGTCTGCCGTCCTCTTCCCTGTAGCGTCCCCAGTTCACGATCGGAGCGTAGAACAGATATCCGTCCGGCAATTCGATGTTCATCGAATCATAAGACAGCCAGGAGATATACGATGCGTCGAACCAGTTAGGGTGGTTGGCGGAATCGAGGAGATAGTCATTTGAGCTTTTCGCGCGGTCGACGTCTGCGAGGGCGGCGTTGTAGAAGGTCTCGTAGTCCTCATGATAGACTGAATAGACGGGCGTGCAGGTCTCGGTGTCCTCGTGGAAGACGTACTGTATCGGGTTGATCGTGTCCCAGACGACGAGCTCATCGGTCTGCCAGAAGTAGCCCATCTTATAGTCGTCGCGGGAGTTTAGGACCTTGCATAAGATGTACAGGAAGTTGATGTAGAACTTGGTGCCGATACGCCCGGAGTATTCAACAAGCTCTGTCACGTCGATCCGTGCAGTCATCGAGACCGAGCATTTGCAGTCCTCGGTGAAGTGGCGGTAGACGCCCTTTCTATAATAGCTGTCCTTATCAATTACTCTGTAGTTCATGTTCCCTCCAGACCAGGCTGTAGCGCGTCACGCCGTTGTCAGCCTTTACGGTGTTATATACCTCGCAGCCGAAGTGCTCGTACATCTGCGCGTATTCTTTCATGTCGGTATCAAACAGCAGCGGCACATGCTTATCGCGCGCCATCTGCTTTGCAAACAAAACGAGCTCGCGGGCGATACCCTTCCCCTGATGCTCCTTGTCAACGCACACCATGAGCGCGTCGATGTGCGGCGCCTTGGCATATAAAGCATTCGACCCGCTTATCTGCTTAACGAACTTAAGAAGGCTTCTTATCCTTGAGAACCTGATGCGCGCGAACATGCGAAAAAGCATCTTCACCTGCGGCCACTTGTTCGGATGCGAAGAGTCCTCGAGTCCGATGCAGCCGGTGAGGTCGTCGTTGACATACAGCTCGCCCGCTTCGTAGACATAGTCGAAGTATAGACTCATGTAAGTCATGACGTCCGCGCGGCGTTCGTCAACAGACCCCCAGTTGTGGAAAAGTTCATTCGTGACAAAGGCCTCACCCACCGACGAGCGAAGTCTGGAAAGCTGTTCATAAGTCAGATTCTCAGCCTTGCGTATCATCATTTTCCTTCTGCCTTAACTCGGCGATCAGGTCATTCTGTTTCTTTGCATCAGCGAAGACGCGGTAATAGTAGTAGCCGGCGCCGATTATGTAAGGGATCGTGAACGATCTCCAGAACTCGAACCACGCGCGGGGCGTGACCGGCTCGACTAATACGCTCAGGATATAGACCACCAAAGCGCACGCTCCCCAGGCGAGAAGATACTGAACGATCATCATGACAAGCGGGCTTACGGCATCGAACAATTTGTGAAGCGATAAGACAAAAACGATTATCGCGCAGAAGCAGAACATCAGAAGGACATTTATGTTATTCGTCTGTCCGCCGAAGATGATATTTACGACCGATCCCAACACCGAGATGATAGTGTATGAGCAGCAAAGCTCGAGCAGGTAATCCTTAACATTAGTACTCATTACATCATCCCCCTCATCTTCTGAAGATAGTCGTTGAAACTCTTCTTGTAACTTCTGTTGATGCAGATCCTCTCGCCGTTATCAAACGACGCGTAGACCTTCATGTTGAGGTCGGGCTTAAGCTGCACGATCTTGTAGATGTTAACCAGATTCGACTTCGACACCCTCACGAACCCATAGTTCCACAGCATCTCTTCACACGTCGCCAGCGTATTCATCACGCGGTACACTCCGTCCTTCGTATACGCGAATAACTTGCGCTCGACGTGGTCCAGGTAATAGATGTTGCGCGGATCTAATATCACTTCATCGCCGTCATCAAGATCCTCATCCGCGGGCCTTCCCGACAGCGACGGTCTCTCGGAATTTACCGTGTCGATCAGCTGACGTATGACGGGACGCATATTGTTGTAATATACGTCCACGTGCTCGTTCATATCATTCTTTGTCTCATAAAGATTAAGCTTCATTACATACTCCCACCGAAGAAAGAAAACTCTCCACGCTTGCCATGTATGCATCAGGGTCATCAAGCACGCCCTCGATGTGCTCACTGTCAGCGTAGTAGATTGCTCTTTGTTCAACAGAAATATTATCATAAACCTGCTGCACATACTCGGGGAGGCATACTTCATCGCGCTCGGACAAAACGATCATTACGGGGATGTCGATCTCGGACGCAAGTGCGATCGTGTCAGCATCATCGTAATCAACGTGGTCAAAGACCTTCATGAAAGTCTTCGAAGTTCCGATAAGATAATTGGTAACGGGTGAATATGCATTCTCGACACTCTCGCCGAACATGAGGCGCAGCATGAGTTCCATGCCGGGCACGGGCGAATCACAGATAACGGCATCCGCTGCATTTGCTTCACCGGGAGTAACGTTCGCCGCATAAATGACAGTTGTCTGTGCACCCATCGACTGGCCGTGAACGATGACCTCGCCGTAACCCAATTCAACTCTTGCGTACTCCACCATCGCCTCAACATCAAGTCTCTCGTTGATGCCGAACGTAACCTCGTCGCTGGCATTCGCGCCGCAGCCTCTCTGGTCGATCGCGATGACATCGTAACCCCTCATCAGATACTGCTCGGCAAGCGGGTAAATGCTCACGCGGTCGCCGCCCGCACCGTGCACCAGAATAACGCACGCCTCCCCCCCATTCTCGAAAAGCGTCCCCGGCACAACATTCCCGTCAGAAGCCGTCGCACTTACCTCAACGCCGCTGTAGTTATTATTAAACGAATCAATGTCATATTCCCAAAGCTCGAGCTGCTTTAAGCTGTTGTCACTGGTATCCTTGCCTTCGTTCTGGTGGAGGATCTTGTCTGCGATTACTCCGCCCAATACGATCGAGCCGCCGACTGCGAGTGTGATGATGACACTTGTTGCTATGACCAATCCCTTAACTGCCTTTTTCATTTTCGTAAATCTCCTTCGCGTTTGCTTTGATGATGTTACTTTAGCAAAGTGCGGGAGCGCGTGACGGCATTTTTGCACAAGTTGCACCTGCCGATGTCTAAGATGCATTTTGTGGTATCATTTGTAAAGGAGGAGTAAGGGTTATGGCGACTTTGTGCAGCAATTGCGGCGGGGCACTCGTTTATTCACCGACATCACATAAGATGAGCTGCAAGATGTGCGGCTCCACTTTCAAGCCGGAAGAAGTCGTCGCTCTGGGTAAGGAGTTGCTTGCCGAAGATAACGGCAAGACTCTCGCGGAAGTCCACGGCACACGCAATCCCAAGGATTACAAGGTTCACATCTACACTTGCAGCCACTGCGGCGGCGATGTTGTTGTCAACGGTTCCGAGGCGTCGACGGTCTGCGTTTACTGCGGCAACCCGACGGTCGTGTTCAGCCGTGTTGCGAACGAGAGAAGGCCTGACGGCATCGTACCCTTCTCCATCGGTAAGGAAGAAGCGGAGAAGCTTATCAGGTCGCATCTTAACAGAGGCGCGTTCATCCCTAATAAGATCAAGAAGCAAAACCTCGATAACATACGCGGCATCTATGTTCCCTACTGGATCGTCAACTGCGATTTCTACGATTCTGTCGTCATCAAAGGTGACGTCAAGAGCGGCAAGCATACGAGGACTACTTACTTCGCAAGAGCCGGCCGTTCGAGGTTCGAACTTCTGCCCTGCGACGCATCTTTAAATCTCAACGATAACATGGCAAAGAGACTCGAGCCGTATTACTACGACGACGTCAAAGACTTCGATGAAGATTATCTTGGCGGCTTCTACTCCGACACCTCGGACATGTCACCTTCCGACCTTCGCGCTGCGGTGTTAAGGCGCTGTGACGACATGTTCTGCGAGGAAGCGATCAAGAACATCCGCGCGCAAAATCTTGCGGTCGAGAAGACGCGCCCTTACGTTAACATCGATGAAGACGCGATCTATCTCATGCTGCCTGTATGGTTTTATACCTTCATGTATAACGGCAAGCCCAATACTGTTCTTGTCAACGGACAGACCGGCAAGACCGTCGGCACGCTTCCCATTAACAAAGGAAAGTTAGCCGCACTCACGATACCGCTGTTCCTGCTTCTTGCGGCGATCGTCCTTTATCCCGTGATCAGGCTCAGCCTGGAAGATATCGTTGCTTACTTCCCGATCATGGTATCGTTCTCGACGGTATTCGGAATATCGATGTACACGATCGCGGGCAGGAAGATAAGGCGCATCATAAACAACATCAAAGACTCGCAGTCGAGCTCAACGTTCCTCTACGTTCGTAAAAGGCAGGGATAATCATGACGATCATTCATGTGTACTACATCATATATATCGTGTTTTCACTGCTGTTCGCGGGAAGCGTCGTCGTGTACTTCATCGGCCACCTTCTTGATAAGTCGAATAACCTAGGTGACACCTACGGCCGCTTATATGACTACAGTCCTTCGGGCTCGATAAACCTTATCGCCGAGAGGCTCGACATCAGCATGGCTAGTGCAAATGCGTTCCTTGAAGCTTATGATGAGAACCCGTATGAGCAAGATAACAGCAAGGCGCCCGAGGCGCTGAAGATCAACGAGAACGAGGACATCTACGGCGAGCTTCCGGACGTCGACATCCCGCTATTTAAACCGAAGTCAGAGTAAGGTCTCGTTCATGCTTCCCGTGCGGTAGCCCTGAAGGTCGAGCGAAATGTACCGGAAGCCGATCTTCTTAAGTTCTTTATAAACTTCCTCGCGCATGTCATCTTCCATTATCTTGCCAAACTCATCCGTCAATAATTCAATGCGCGCATCGGCCCCGTGTACGCGGACCCTGAACTGCCTGAAGCCTTCATTAAGAAGGATCTGCTCGGCGTTATCAACCATGGTAAGTTTCTCTTCTGTGATCTCATCGCCGTAAGGAATGCGGGATGCGAGACAAGCAAACGACGGCTTGTCCCAGGTCGGAAGACCAAGTTCTTTGGACAGTTCGCGAATTTCTTTCTTTGTAAGTCCTGCTTCCTGAAGAGGACTTCGTATCCCGAGTTCTTTTATCGCGCGCATGCCGGGGCGGTAGTCGCCTTTATCGTCTTCGTTAGAGCCTTCGACGACGGTTGTTATGCCAAGTTCATTAGCCTGTGCAACCACCTTGGTAAACAGCGCTTTCTTACAGATGTAGCAGTGATCTTTGGGATTGGCGGCGAAGCCTTCCACGCTTAACGGATCATAGTCAAGAACGATGCTTTTTATTCCTTCCTTCTCACAGAACCCGGCGGCATCGTCTATCTCCCTTGCGGGAACAAGACACGACCTCGCCGTCAGTGCCACAGCCTTATTGCCTAGTACGTCGTGTGCAACTTTAAGAAGGAATGTCGAGTCGACGCCTGATGAGAAAGCGATGACGACGCTTCCCATCTCACTTAATATCTGTTCGAGTTTTTGTTTCTTGTTATGCATTATCTATATGCTTTCTCACTTCATCGAGTGTCAGGTTCTTCTCTTTTGCGATGCGTGCGATGTCGTCGTATTCGTACTTAACGCGCCTGACGCCGTAGCCTGACGAGACCTTGCGGCGCACCTGGCCGAACTTCGTATCAACGGTCTCTATCGTACGCTCGAGAACATATCGATTTGTTTCTATCTCTCGGATCCCGATGGTGGTCGTATACTTGAATATAAGATTAACCATCTTCTCTTTATCGTCTTGGGTGCACATTACACGTATAAGCGTTCCCGGGCGCGATTTCTTCATTCCGATGGGGATCGTATAGACTTCTCTCGCGCCCTGCTCAAGAATCCTCTCGCATGCGAAAGCGATATCTTCCGCAGTCATGTCATCGACGTTGCAGGAAAGCTCGAATATCTTCGGCTCGCTGCCTGCTGTTGTGTTTGCAGTGGCCGCGCCTGAAATTTCCGGAGCTGTCTTGACCTTGTCTCCTAACATCACGCGTACGCAGTTCGCAACTTCAAAGTCCTTCTTACCCATTCCATAGCCGATGGCCGTTGTCTTCATGACGGGCATGTCACCGAATCTCGTGGCGTAATGTTTGAGCAGCGCCGCGCCTGTCGGGGTGCACAGCTCTCCTTTGATGTCGCGGCTGTAGATGGGAATGTCTTTCAGGATATATGCCGTTGCAGGCGCGGGGACCGGCAATATGCCGTGCGCGCATTTTACCTGGCCGCTTCCGACATGGACCGGCGATACGACCACCTCATCAGGATCGATCTCATCCATCAGCAAACAGACAGCCGTGATGTCAGCGATCGCATCCATCGTTCCGACTTCATGAAAATGGATCTGATCGACGGGCACACCGTGAACGTGGCTCTCTGCCTCGGCGATCAGTTTATAGACTGCAAGGATGTCGAGTTTGACCATCGTGGGGATCTTCAGGTCAGAGATAATGTGCTGTATCTCGTCCATCCCGCTGTGGTGGTGATGGTGGTGATGCTCCTCGTGCTCGTGGTGATGCTCGTGGTCATGACTATGCTCATGCTCATGCATGTGCTCACTCTCTTCTTCACCATCAACAAGAACCGACATGTGAGTTCCCGTGATCCCGCACTTAACGGATGACTCTTTTACTATCTTCACACCCGGGATCCCGAGACCGTTTAACTTCTCAACAAACTCATCAGGATCAGGCAACAGTTCAATCAAAGCCGCCGTGAGCATATCGCCCGCAGCGCCCATACCGCAGTCTATGTAAAGCGTCTTCATGACTTAGCCTCCATGTGATTGATCATGCTCGCAAGATAACCCGCGCCGAAGCCGTTATCGATATTGACGACCGACACTCCGCTCGCACAGGAATTGAGCATTGATAATAGTGCAGACAGACCATTAAACGACGCACCGTAACCGACACTCGTCGGTACTGCGATGACGGGGCAGTCCGCAAGGCCTCCGACGACACTTGCAAGTGCGCCTTCCATACCTGCGATTGCGATGATCACGCTCGCATTCATTATCTCTTCATTATGTGATAAAAGCCTGTGAAGTCCCGCAACTCCGACGTCGAACAGTCGCGTCACTTTGTTGCCGTAGAACTCGGTGGTAAGCGCGGCCTCCTCGGCGACCGGGATATCGCTCGTTCCGCCTGTCGCAACCACTATCGTGCCGAGTCCGTCGGGTGCCGGCGGTTCGCCGACGTAGCCGATCTTCGCATCTTCTTTATATGTGATCTTATGAGCCGCGTTGACCAACTCCGCAGACTCGCGCGACAACCGCGTGATCAGTATCCGTTCCTGACCGTTCTTCTTCATGGTATCTATGATGCCGATGATCTGTTCAGGTGTTTTACCCGCGCCGTAGATGACCTCCGCCATCCCCTGGCGAAGCTGCCTGTGAAGATCTACTTTCGCGAAGCCGATGTCCTCGAACGGCTCGGTCTTGAGCTTCAAGATCGCGTCATCGACCGTTAAGGAACCGTCCTTAACAGCCTCGAGTATTTTCCTGGTGTCGTGACTCATGAATTCTTCTTAAGTGCAGCGCGGACGACGCCCTTCGGGTCTTTGATAAGAACGATGACGAGCCAGATGATAAGGCCGAGCGCAACAACGGACAACCCCAGGAACGCGTCATTTAACATGTCAGCTCCCGCGGGTGCGAAGAACTCGTCGCGAAGCTCGATGAACTCGTAGATCGCGTCAACAAACCACATGATTGATGCACCCCAGTACATGAGTGCCAAAGTGCCGATGCGCATCTTGCTTGAAGGTGCATTCTTATACCAGACAACAGTCGCGATGATCGCTGCGAAGACAGTGATAAGCAAAGTCATGTCAGCCCTCCTTCACTTCCGCGACAGAAGGAACGTCGGCTCTCTTCTCGATGGTCTTTGATATGACCACCATGCCGACCCAGACAGCAGTTACGAGTATCGCCATCGTGACACCGACGGTACTCATCTCGTGTATGACTTCAGCCATGTCTTCAGGATTACCCGCAGCAGTCAGAAAAGGAAACCACGGCACAACTTCACCGTGCCAAACATGCTCGAATGCAAGTAAAGCGGATCCGCCCCACAGCAAATTGTTAAGCCACTTAAGCTTACGTGAGAAGTGGCTTGTTTCCAACTTCTCGATATTCTTATCGCCCAATGAAACTTCAACCTTCTGCTCCTTGGACTCCAATGCCTTAGTGATGATAGTAGTTACAACAGCTTCAGCCGCCGGTACCAGAAAACAAGCCATGAGAATACCTCCGCGTAAAAATACTTTTTTGGTATGTATATTCTATCACACGTACACTAACTTAGCCGCTGGCACCACACATTCACACGCTATGGAATTCACGATGCTTATTATCGCGTTCTCCACCCAGTCCTTCGTCGGGATATAATCCGCCGTCCCGCCCAGGAACAGATAATCCCGGAAAGGTATATAGCCGTTAAGCATAAGTAATTCAAGCTTCTCACACACGCTCCGGCCATACGTGAAATCGCCTATCTTGCCCATGCACTCGATGATAAAACAAACCTGTACTCTTTGGGCGAGACCTTAAGCTGCGACATTATTGCTCTTCGCGCATTAACAAGCATCTCACGCCTGCTCGCGAGAATCCCATACTTATAATTCTTGTCCCTGGAAAGATAAAACACCCGCTCAGTCCTGTTATTCGCGCCGTAAAGCCGCACAACAGGCACGCCGCGATCAACTCCGCGATGCAGGTTCGGCATCGCGGCCAACTGTTCGTCAATATACAAAACTCTGGCGATCTTGTAATCGTCGCTGAAACTACTTTTCATGTTGTCCCCTTACTCCTACAGGGATAATAGAACGATTCGCCGCAAGATACAAGGGGCACCTCAACAACCGAGTGTTTCTCCGAGAATTCTCGAAAAACACTCGGCGTTACACCCGACTTCGATCAAAACCGAGTGTTAAGCCGTGTCTTCGCGAAAAACACCCGGTGAATCACTCAGCAACAAGTCTAACCACGCCCGAAGCGCCGTCAACAG
>JAGDCV010000051.1 GCA_017958365.1 Clostridiales bacterium | reverse complement strand
GACCTCGCGGGATTCCTGTTCACCAACAAGGGCTTCGCGGATCTTTTTACGCTCGTCATCCGCATGCAGAAGAAGGATGCTTACGATAGTGTTCCTCTCGATAAACCCGTAATGCTTACGTACGGTGAGGATGATCCAGTCGGCGATTACGGAAAGGGCGTGCGGCAGGTCATAGAGATCCTAAGATCGAAGGGCGTTAAAGTTACGGAGAGAAACTACGGGCACTACCGTCATGAGATACAGAACGAGAGTGTCAGGTGGGACTACTTCAAGGATATAGCAGAATTTTATTTACAGGCGGATAAGTAATGAAAGAGATCAGACCTTACGAACACATTGTGCAGTACTACGAGACGGACCAGATGAAGGTCGTCCACCACAGTAATTACATAAGGTGGTTTGAAGAGGCAAGGGTAGATGCCTTCGAGCAGATCGGACTTGGATATAAGGAGTGCGAGCAGCAGGGGGTAATGAGCCCTGTTACTGCCGTCAGTGCCAAATACAAGACGAGCACAGAGTTTTACGATACAGTCGTTATCAAGATCAGGTTCGCGAAATACACGGGCGTGAGGCTTTATATCGAATATGAGGTAACAGACAAGGCGACAGGTACGGTAAGGTGCACGGGTCAAAGCGAGCACTGCTTCGTTTCTTCTGAAGGGAAGATCGTGTCTATCGCGAAAAGCTATCCGCAGATGGATGCGATTATTCGGGATTATTTGGAGGAAGACGCATGATTGATGTTGCGATTATTGGTGCAGGCACAGCAGGACTTACAGCGGCTATCTATGCGAGACGCGCAGGATCTTCCGTAACGGTGTTCGAGGGGGAGGCCCCGGGCGGACAGATAATCAATACTCCGGAGATCGATAACTTTCCGGGGCTTCCGGGAATATCCGGTTATGAATACGCGAATAAGCTCTATGAGCAGGCTCAGGCTCTTGGTGCGGAGTTTGTTTTCGATAAGGTTAAGAAGGTAAGCGGCAGCTTCGAAGAGGGCTTCAGTATTCTCGGTGAGTACGGTGCCACATGCGAAGCGAAGACCCTGATCATCGCAAGTGGTGTTAAGCGCCGCGAGATGGGACTTGCAGGCGAGCAGGAGTTTACGGGCCGCGGCATCTCTTACTGCGCTACATGCGACGGTGCTTTCTTTAAGGGGAAGACTGTGGCTGTGTTCGGAGGCGGCAATACTGCTGTTGAAGATGCGATCTACCTTACAGGAATCTGCGAGAAGGTCTACATAATCCACAGAAGAAATCAGTTCCGTGCTGACGCGGCTCTCGTTGACGAGCTTCTGTCACACGATAATGTCGAGACGAAGCTGTGCTTTACTGTCTCCGGCTTGAGAGGCGAAGACAAGATCACTGCAGTCGAGCTTACCAACATCGACGGCAGCAAAGAGGAGCTTACTACTGATGCTCTGTTCGTCGCGATCGGACTTATTCCTGAGAACAGTGTATTCCAGGATATCGTGGAGCTTGATGAGGCAGGATATGTCGTTGCAGGTGAGGACTGCATAACTTCTGCCGAGGGTGTCTTCGCTGCAGGTGACTGCAGGACCAAGGATGTGCGCCAGCTTGTTACTGCCGCAGCTGACGGTGCCGTCGCAGCCGTTGCAGCTTCAAAGCTCAGTCATTGAGATAAAGAAGTTTATAAGGCTCTTATCACAGATATATCAGCACTTCGGTGGTGTTGTCTTCGATCCTCATTATGATGTCACCGCCAAGTGCCTTGATTATCGAGCGGGCTTCGTAAAGGCCGATCCCGCTGCCTTCGTGATTCTGTGAATTCGAGCCTCTCCAGTAGCAGTTAAAGACGAACGGGATCTCATCTTCCGTAAGTGTGGCGCCGTTGTTGATGACGCTTATGAATGTAATGTCGTCCTGGCGGTACAGCTTCATCCTGATGCCGGTTCCGTCGCCGTATTTGATGGCGTTTTCCATAAGCTGGGATACGCATCTTATGACCGCTTCAAAGTCGCTTGTGACCATGGGGTTGCCGCTCGCTTCAACGGTGAACGGGATGCCGCTCATCTTAAGGCGGTTGGAGAAGTCGTCGGTGATCCTTTCCTTGATGTCGGCAAGATAGAACGAGCCGATGGAGGGCTCATAGGAGCTCTTAAGTGACCCCGGATCATCGAGGAGCTCGCTTACGAGCCTTGCTATGTCATCCGCATTCTTGCCGATCTTGGAAGCGACCTCCCTGTCCTTCGGATCGGGTTTCCCGCCTCTGTAAAGACCTGCCTCGATGGCTTCCGAATAAAGCTTGATGTTCGCGACCGGAGTCTTGATCCCGTGTGCGATGACCGAGACAAATTTCTTACGGTCGTACATTAAGCGGTCTATCTGCTTGCGGTCGGCATCGAGCCGGTCGTTAAGCATATTCATTCCCCAGATGTATTTGCCGAACAGGCGGTTCTTCGATTCGGGAATTCCCTCGGTTGCAAGTCCCTTCGACAGCTTTACCGGATACTCCGAGAATCTTTGGAACGGACGAAGGATATTAACCTCGACCAGGACCGCGAATAATATAAGCGGGATGAACGCCAGGATTAGGATGATCTCCATAAGGGCGATCAGACGAAGATTCGGGTCGTGATAATACTCGTATTTTACGAAGCCTTTGGTGCTGCCGTCTTCGTTCTTAAGCGTCCATACATAAGTGTTGTTCTCACCGCCGAAGTGGACGTCGCCTTCCATCTCATCGAGATAATAAACCTCGATGCTGTCTGCGATATCGTCATCGGTGAAGCCGCTTTGCACATTGACGGTGGTGTCGCCGGTCCCGTTGATCTGCTCCGTCATTCTGTTCATGAAAGTGATGCGGTTCTTCGCTGAGTTCCCGGCCATCCTTGTTCCGATTAGAAGCGCAGCCAAAGCCAGCAGCAGGAAGTAGATGATCACGGCGGCTATGTACTTTCTGTAGCGTCTCATGTCACTCACCGAACTTGTATCCGACGCGCCAGACAGTCTTAATGTAATGAGGTTCCTTGGGGTCGTCCTCGATCTTCTCACGAAGCCACCTTATGTATACGTTAAGAGAGCTCATCTCGGTGTCGCTGTAGCAGCCCCACACGCTGTCGAAAAGCTCATTCTTGCCGACGACTTTCCCCTTGTTCTGCATGAGGTAAACAAGGATATCGAACTCCTTGCCTTTGATGTCGACAGGAATGTCTTTACGTGTTACTGTCCTTCCCTTAATGTCTACCCTGATGTCTTCGTAGGTTAAGGTACGGTCCATGTCTTCGCCGTAAGCGCGGCGCATCAGGGCCTTTATCTTGGACAAAAGAACGGGGACGGAAAACGGCTTGGCGATGTAGTCATCGGCGCCTGTCTCCATCCCTAATATCTTGCTGTCATCATCTGTCCTCGCGCTCATCATGAGGACAGGCATATTGTGTTCTTTACGGATCTTGGAAAGTGCTGCGAAGCCGTCCTGTCCCGGGAGCATGACATCGAGAAGGATGATCTTGAACGATTCCTCGGATATTCTCTTAAGCGCATCCTCGG
>JAGDCV010000050.1 GCA_017958365.1 Clostridiales bacterium | reverse complement strand
GGTGAGCCAACTGGCTTGCATGGAGAATGTGCAATGAAAACAACTGTACTGATATCAAAAGTCGTGGTGTTGTTAACGGCGATACCTATTATACTGTTTTATGCTTTCTCGAGTATTAACACATACAAAACTCAGAATACAAGACAACTACTATTTAGTTATGTTTCGCCCAATGGTTCTTACAGAGTAGATATTGTGAATCGGGGGGAGGATTCGCATGAAATCTGGATAATTGACGATAAGGAGAATATAAATTCGATAATCGATATCAGCAATAATCTTGAAGATACGACAGATGATTATGATGTTGAATGGATGAATGACTATGTATTGATTCATATTGTACGAAGTTCGTACACGATTAAGATTAATTATGATTCATTGGATGGAAGAATGGTCAAACCTCGCACTACCTCGATTGTCATGCCGTTTGTCAAGGTGTTTTTGCTTGTTCTTTTCTTGTTGTTTGAAGGATTGTTTCTGTTCCATCTCAAGCACGAAAAGAAATACATTTTACTAATGATTGTTGCACTTATACTGTTTTCCTCGAGCTCTTCCATGGAATACAATAAGAGTTATCATCCTGATACTGTCAATGTTCAAAATGAATCTGAAGGATTTGTCAGTAAAGCGAATATATCGATTTCTTCGAATACGATGACTTTCAGGCATGCCAATTATATAGACATGTTTATGCTATTTGATACAGATGAGTTTATTACTATTTCAACCCCGGTTAACGGAAACTCAAATCAAAATGAGTATGATTTCTGTATCTATGAGGAATATGCCAATCTGAGTGTTGTTGGTGAGGATAACTTTGCGTTTGACCTGATATTTGATGGTCCGGATGGAGTCAATTCATGAAAGACAGAACGAAAACAATTATCGGAATAGTGATAAAAGCTATATGGTTATTGTTATGCTTTCTCATAACCGTTTTAATAATCAGTTATCACAATACTTTCTTTTCACATTCGGATCCGGAGTTTCTATTTACTGTTTCCTCGCCTGACAATGAATATAAGATAACTGTAGCATATGCAGGTGAGGGTATTAGCGGATATGAGAAAGATGAGATTTGCTTGATCAACAAAGAAGGTCTGTATTTGGCATCATTTGTATTGCCTTTTAAAAAAGATGGTGTTACTCGCGTAAAGCTGGATAATATCAACATAATCTGGAATGAAGACAGTGTGCTTGTTCATGATATCGGATCCGATTATTCCATACGGTTAAAGTATAGTGATCTAGGCAATAGAGATGTTAAGCCTGTTCATCTTGAATCTGTTAAAAGATATGTATTCTCGATATCGATTATAGTAATCAGTGTTTTTCTGACACTTGCCGTTTTCTGTCCAGCCAAAAGACGGATGTGGATCATTGTAACTGTTGCAGTAGTACAATTGTTCATATCATATAATATTTCATTCGAAAAGGTTGAAAGAAAACTACGCATCAACAGAAATTGTGTTGAGGGTGAGGAAGATGATTACAGTGTTTCCCTGACAAATCAAAACTACAGGATAGAGTTAGAACAATTGAATTGTATTTATGTACGATTCGTTTTTGATGAGGGGGTTGATTTGAATATGACAAACCCTATCAAGGTGTATATGAACGGAAGTATCGAAGAATCAGAGTTCTTTGTCGAGTTTGAAGAGGATATATGTCATGTTCGGGTCGAGGGAGATGAAAACATGGCGTTTGATATAGTTCGTTATTGTGACGAGTAGCATGACTTAAGTCTGGTTAAAAACAGTATCACAGCTATGCCGTAAATTGGATTCGACGTTATCCGTTAATACCTCATGGTAAAAGATGATATAATAGCGTATCTTAATTAAAGAAGAGGATACTTATGCTTAGTGATATTGAGATAGCCGAGCAGGCCGTACTTGATCCCATAGGTGAGATAGCAAAGAAAGTCGGGCTTTCTGAAGACGAGCTCGAGTTCTACGGAAAATATAAAGCAAAGATCCCGCTTAATGCCATTAAGGCCAGAGGCGACAAGAAGGACGGTAAGCTCGTCCTCGTTACTGCGATGAATCCTACTCCTGCGGGAGAAGGCAAGACCACCGTCAGCATCGGGCTAGCCCAGGCGATCAACAAGCTTGGCCGCAATGTTATGCTCGCCTTAAGAGAGCCTTCGCTCGGTCCCGTATTCGGTATCAAGGGCGGAGCTGCGGGAGGCGGTTACTCTCAGGTGCTCCCAATGGAGGACATCAACCTTCATTTCACGGGCGACCTTCACGCCATCACTTCAGCAAACAACCTGCTTGCTGCCATGATCGATAATCACATCTATCAGGGCAACGAGCTTCGCATAGATAAGAACAGGGTGCTCTGGAAGCGCTGCATGGATATGAACGACCGTGCTTTAAGGTCTTTGCATATCGGTGTCGGAGGCGGCACTAACGGAGTTGAGAGAGATGAGTCCTTCTCTATCACGGCAGCTTCCGAGGTAATGGCCATCCTTTGCCTTGCTTCCGATCAGGACGACCTTAAGTTAAGGCTCGGCAACATCGGCATCGCTTACGACGAGGACGGCAAGCTCCTTAAGGCTTCCGACCTTCACGCCGAGGGTGCCATGGCAACTCTTCTTAAGGATGCCATCAACCCTAATCTCGTTCAGTCGATAGAGCATGTCCCCGCGCTCGTGCACGGCGGCCCTTTCGCTAATATCTCGCACGGATGTAACTCGCTCATTGCAACGAAGACATCCATGAAGCTTGCTGACATCACTATCACTGAGGCCGGCTTCGGTGCCGATCTCGGAGCATTCAAGTTCCTCGACATCAAGTGTCGAAAAGCAGGGATCTGGCCCGATGCATGCGTTATCGTCTCAACGGTAAGGTCGTTAAAGTACAATGCGGGCATCCCGAAGGAAGAGCTTACAACACCTGATGTGGCCAAGGTTGCCGAGGGCTTCTCGAATCTTGCAAAGCATATCGAGAACATGAAGCAGTTGGGTCTTCCCGTTATTGTTGCTTCGAATAAGTTCCCTTCCGATACCCCCGAGGAGATTGCAGAGCTTAAGCGCCTCTGTGAGGAGTGCGGGGCTTCCTACGCTCCTGCTGATATCTTCGCTAACGGCGGAGAAGGCGGACTTGATCTGGCCAGGAAAGTCCTTGACGTTCTTGATGGTGATAAAGCGACAACACCCACATTCGTATATGATCTTAAAGATCCCGTCGAGGATAAGATCCGCGCGGTTGCAACGAAGATCTACGGCGCGGCTGATGTCGATATCCTTCCCGAGGCGAAGGAGGCCATCGACGGATTCGTTAAGGCGGGTTACGGTGAACTTCCCATCTGTGTTGCCAAGACACAGTATTCGCTTTCAGATGATCCCAAGCTTCTGGGACGCCCTGAGGGCTTTACACTCACGGTAAGGGAGGCACGTCTTGCGGCCGGTGCGGGTTATATCGTTATCCTTACGGGTAAGATCATGACCATGCCGGGACTTCCGAAGAAGCCAGCAGCATTAAATATAGACATTGATTCTGACGGTACCATACACGGCCTGTTCTGATGCGCCGAGGTCAGTATCCTAATCCCACCTTCCTCAACAAGGCCGAGGGAATACGTAAGAAGAGACACACGAAACTCGTTATTGCCGTAACGGTTCTGGTTCTGGTCGCGCTTTTCGTTCTGCTTATAAGGACGGGAGCACGCCTTGAGAAGCAGTACGAGCAGGAGTATCCGGATCTTGTCGGTGCCGCGACTGCGGTAACTACGGAGCATACCGAACTTCCTCCGTTAACGCCTCTTGAGCCTACCGAGACTCAGGCAACGGTGCCCACCGAGACCGAGGAGGCCCTCGTGCCCATCATCTACACCGAACCCCCGGTGGAGACGATAGACTTCACGGATCTGTCTGCAGATCCCTTTGAAGAGCCGGAGCCTTTCTACTTCAGGACGTCGTATCCCCTTCAGACCATCTCACACGAGCAAAGGGATGTGCTGCTTGATGTTCTGAAGCAAAACGTTCTCGATTACATAAACAGCAACCCCGGGGAGAGGATATGTTTCAGGTACATAAATCTCGATACGGGTGAGACACTGGGTCTTAATGACCTTGAGCCGATAGTACCTGCGGGCGCTTTCGCACTTCCCATCGAGCTTACCTACTGGCACCGCGTCGACATGGGATTTGCATCGCCACAATACGTGATCACTTATGACGGAACACCGGTCCCGGGTTCCTCCTCGATCATCGCTTCACTATATCCTCCGGGAAAGATGTTCTACCTTCGTACGCTCGTTAACCTTGCCATTACGGATAATGACGATTATGCCCTGAATGTCGTTCTCGACCGCTCGGGCGGCATCGAGACCGTATGGAATTATCTGTCGACCATAAGCGGATACATAAACTACACGGAGAATGCGATATATACGGATTATCAGGGCAGCCTCATGAGAGGGACCGGAAGGACGTCCTGCTACGACATGGCGGCTTATGCGGAGTTCCTGTACTACGGATACCTCTCGCAGCCCGATGTCTATCAGTCACTGATAAATGACCTTGCTTATAATCCCATAAGGTCGCCTTTCATGACCTCGTTCGGGGAGGATGTACCCGTGCTTCATGTCATGGGAAGAAACGAGACTTTCCACGCCTATACCGATGTGGCTATCATCGACGCCTCGGAGCCTATTGTCCTGATCGTTTACTGCGAGTGCGCGTCTTTTGACAGGGCGCTGACCATAGAGGCCGATATCTCGGGACATGTGGCGAATTTCCTTAATGCCTGTCACGCTTCGGATTCCACCTGAACCCCATAAACTACGAGATTTTGTAAGTGTTTAACAAACCACCACAATATATAGGGGTTATTAATTGACAAAAAGTCTTAACACTGTTATCATCATTTTGTATTTTTTATTGGAGGTAGCTCACAATGATTATCAAATCCGATTTGGAATCATGCCGCGCGAAGCTTCAGACAATGATTGGATGTACAGTAAGACTTTCATCCAACGGCGGACGTAAGAGGCTTATCATCCACGAGGGCGTAGTTGATAACTGCTATCCTAATGTTTTCACAGTAAGATGCAGACGCGAGACAGACGGAGCTTTTGAGATCGTTTCTTACAGCTATATCGACGTACTTACAAGAGCAGTAAGGATTGCAATTCCTGCTGAGGCCGCAGATACGGCTACTGCAGTTTAAGAGCAGACCTTAAGGGTCCTTCTTTTAAGACATAAGTTAACAACGGGCGGCGGAGTCTACTTCGCCGCTTTGATTTTATCAAAGACACTACTTACGACAGGAAGACGGCAATGGACGGAACGGATACAACGCAGAGGCTGATCGGGATATCGCACGAGCTGATGGCGATAGCTAACGATGCCCTTCTTTACACCAAGGATGATTTTGATGCACAGCGCTTTACGAGGGTCCGGCAGATAGCCGCGGAAATACTCGCGATGTCTGCTGACACGATCACCCCTGAAGCCGCGCTTACCCTGTTCGAGGACAACGACGGATACCAGACGCCGAAGATAGATACGCGCGCCGCGGTCTTTAATGAGAAAGAGGAGATACTTCTCATAAGGGACTACGACGGCAAATGGGCTTTGCCCGGAGGCTGGTGTGAATACAACCTGTCGATAATGGAGAATACGGTGAAGGAAGCCCGCGAAGAAGCAGGGCTTGAAGTTAAGCCCTTAAGGCTCGTCGCCGCCCACTGCAACAGATGGCACAACAACCCCAAGTCTTACTTCTTCATAACGAGGTTCTTTGTCCTGTGCGAGAAGCTCGGCGGAGAGTTTACGGCTAATGACGAGACGACGGAAGCTAAGTACTTCAACGTTGATGAACTGCCCGAAGACCTCAACGATCACAAGTGCTCCCCGGAGCAGATAAGGCTTTGCAGGCAGGCGTTGCACGAAGAGCATTGGCAGCCTCAAATCGACTGACAATCGGTTGTGAATTTCCACAAATACTTTGGCCATCATCCACCCATTTGAGTTAATAAGTCGAAAATGGTTTTGAGCGGCCAAACTTTGTTGACTTGATACTCTCTTCAAAATATACTTTTGCACGGAAGAATGAACCTATGAAATTCTCGGGAGAGTATTAAATGACAGAAGACAAAGTCACATTTAACTGCGAGACCGCTGATCTTCAGATGAAGGCAGTTGCGATGCTGGTTCAGAAGGCATCGGATTACAGAAGCACAGTGTACCTTGTTAAAGACGGACACAGAGCAAATGCGAAGAGCCTTCTCGGTGTCATGTCACTCGGTATCGAGAATGGAGCTACGATCGCAATTACGGCGGACGGAACTGATTCAAACGAGGCAGTAAAATCTTTGGTAGAATATCTTAAGGACCCTAAGGTATGACACCAAGACAATAATGAGCGAGAACAGATTCGACGCAAGGTTAGATACAGTACCTATGAGTCCCGGAGTTTACCTGATGAAGGATGCTTCGGGATCTGTTATTTATGTAGGAAAAGCCAAGAAGCTTAAGAACAGGTTAAGGTCCTACTTCGGGGGAGGTCAGATCACCCATCCGAAGGTCGCGGCCATGGTCTCGCACGTTGCCGACTTCGAGTATGTCGTGGTCGGGTCTGAGACTGAGGCTTTGCTTCTTGAGTCCAATCTCATCAAGCGCTACATGCCACAGTACAACATCCTGCTTAGAGATGATAAAGCGTACCCCTACGTGTGCATAACTTTAAATGAGGAGTATCCCCGCGTGTTTAAGGCTTTTCGCCCGGATGAGAAGGCGAGGGCAGCGGGAGCAAGATACTTCGGTCCCTACATGGGAGGCGACCTTTACAACACAATGCGCGCGATAGAGGAGATATTCCCGTTAAAGCGATGCCGCAAGGTCTTCCCGAGAGACATCGGCAAGGAGCGTCCCTGCCTTAACTACCACATAGGAAAGTGCATGGCACCTTGCAGGGGAGAGGTCTCATCCGCGGACTACAGGAAGATGATATTCGACATCGTCGCCTTCTTCGAGGGAAGGTATGACGGCATCAAGGATGAGATAACGGATGAGATGAACAGGGCTTCGGAGGAACTCGACTTCGAGCGCGCCGCTGTGTTGAGAGACCGTCTTGCGGCATTGGATAACATCACCCGCAACCAGCGCGTTTTCATGGAGATCGAGCGTGATGTCGATGCCATCGGCGTTTACTCGCAGGCGGGCGAGACCTGCATCAGAAAGATGGAGCTTCGCTCGGGAAGGATAGTCGGTTCCTCGACTTACTTCATGAAGGGCGACATGGGCTCGGTGACCGAGCTTGTAACGGGATTCATAACCCAGTACTATCCGGGCAACGTGAACATTCCTCCCATCGTTCTCGTGCCGAAGTTAGATGAGGAAGATGATGCGGAAAGCCTGAGTGAATTCCTCTCGGGCGAATCGGGACACAAGGTCCGCGTATATACACCCGAGCGTGGAGAGATGAACGACCTTCTTAAGATGGCCGCCCTTAACGCTCAGGAGATGATGGTAAGAAGGATACTCCGCGGCGGAGGCTCCGAGGCGGATCCTGCTGCCGGCATGAGGATCCTCGAGAAGATCCTCGGACTTCCCGACGGCAGTCTTCACAGGGCTGAGTCCTACGATATAAGCAATCTCGGTAATGACGATATCTGCTCGGGCATGGTCGTGTTCAGGGACGGGCGTCCCGACAGGCAGTCCTACAGGCTCTTTAAGATGAAGACAGTCCTTACGCAGGATGACTTCGCTTCCATGAGGGAGACATTAACGAGAAGGTTCAGACACGACGATAAGGACGGATTCGAGTACCCTGACATAATCCTCGTCGACGGCGGTAAGGGGCAGCTCTCGGCAGTAGCTTCCGTCGTTCACTCGCTCGACCTTAAAAAGCAGATACCGATGGTGGGCATGTTTAAGAATTCAAGGCACAGGACGGCGGGCGTGGTCCTCGAGGACGGCACCGAATACGTGCTTGACAGCAAGAACCCGTCAGATGATGACGTCGTGCTTTTAAGGTTCCTGTCAGCGGTGCAAAACGAGGTTCACCGTTACGCGATAACATACCAGAAGAAACTTGCAAAGAAGCGTAACATCCGTTATAAACTCGAGAATATAAAGGGCATCGGCCCTGCCAAGCGTAAGGCTCTTCTTGCGGCATTGGGCTCCATCAAGGCGGTCGAGGATGCCGATATTAAGGCCCTGTCCGAGGTTAAGGGCATAAGTGAGGATGATGCGCATAACATCTACCGTTATTTTCATGAGGAGGATCAGTGATGGCAATATACGCGATGGCGGATCTTCACCTTTCCCTCGATAATCCCGAGAAGACCATGGAGGTCTTCGGGGACGCGTGGAAAGACTACATGGCAAGGATAAAGGAGAACTCCGGCGTCGTCGGGGAAGATGACTTATACCTCATTCCGGGCGACCTGTCGTGGGCGACTTATCTTGATAACGCAGACAAGGACTTCGCCTTCATAAATGACCTTCCGGGGCGCAAGCTCATTATCAGGGGCAACCACGACTACTGGTGGGGAACCGCAAGCAAGATGCAAAAGCAGCTTCTTGAGAAGGGCTTCGGGAGCATAACCATCCTCCGTAACAGTGCGTACGTCTGCGATACGGCTGTCGTTACGGGCACCAGAGGCTGGAAGAGGCTTGAGGATGACGGCGTTACTGACGAGGACATCAAGATCCATAACAGGGAGCTTGCAAGGCTCGGGCTCTGTCTTGATTTGCTTAGGGAGGCTGATCCCGGTCACGAGAAGACGCATATATTCATGATGCATTATCCGCCGAACGGAAGAAACGGTGGCAGGTGTGACTTCTCGGATATGATCGAGGATTCGGGACTAGTGGATATCTGCCTTTACGGTCACCTTCACGGGCGCGCTCATTCGCAGGTGTTCGAGGGGGACAAAGGCGGTGTCAAATATTTTTGTGTAGCCGCGGACTACCTGAAATATAAGCCTTTGCGGGTTTTGTGAGTAAAAATTAATTGCCAGAATTGCATATATAATATATAATATACGAACGGCAGATGAGCCTGTTTTCCGACAGTATAAACTTCGGAGCAGGCTCTTCGCATATCTACCACTTCGAGGAGGGTTTCCATGGCAAACAGCATGACAGGATTCGGCCGTTGCGAGAAGATATTCGGAACGCGTCGTTACTCGGTCGAGCTTAAATCAGTAAACAGCCGTTTCTGTGACATAAGTATCCGCATGCCTAAGCTGTTCAATTATGCCGATGCACGTATAAGGAAACTCATTTCCGACAGTCTCGTAAGAGGCAAGGTCGATGTATTCATTAACTACGAGGATTTCTCCGAAGGTTCTTCAGAAGTGGTTATCAACGAAGGCCTTGCCAAGGCTTATTCCGATGCTCTCCTTAAGATCGCCGAGGTTACGGGAAGACCCGATGACTCGAATTCATCGAGGATCTCTTCTTTCCCCGACGTGCTTGTCACTAGGCAGGCACAGATAGACGAGGATACCATCTGGGGCGAGCTGGAGCAGACGGCTTTGGGTGCCATCGAGGGCATGCAGCAGATGAGATCGGTCGAAGGACAGAATCTCGCGGCTGACATCATCGGAAAGATAGATGAACTTGCAGTAATCAGAAACGAGATCGACGAGCGTGCTCCTCAGGTCGTTGTTGAGTACAGGCAAAGACTCACGGAGAGGATCGATGACCTCTTAACGGATGCAAGCAGAGCTTTCTATGATGAGGCTAGATTTGCGGCAGAGGTTGCCATCTTTACTGACAAGTGTGCGATAGATGAGGAACTAAAGAGGCTCGAGAGCCACTTCAGCCAGGGCAGGAGCATTCTTGCTAACGACGATCAGGTCGGAAAGAAGATGGACTTCCTTATCCAGGAGATCAACCGTGAGACCAATACCATCGGATCCAAGGCGAACGACCTTGAGATCACGAACAGGGTTCTTCTCATGAAGAACATCATCGAGCAGATGAGAGAGCAGATCCAGAATCTGGTCTGACGGGGCAGGACAGAATGAAGTTTACGGACATAGGCGGTGGAAATGTGGCTGCGGCATCCAGGGTTCTGGCTGTTGCATCGGCAGATTCAGCACCTATCCGCCGCATGATCACGGAGGCGCGTGACAGGGCGATGTTAGTTGACTGCTGTGCCGGCAAGAAGTGCAGAAGTGTCCTTATCATGGACAGCGACCATATTGTGACGAGTGCCCTCGAGGTAGCCGTCGTAAGGAAAGGTCTGGAGGAATGAGTATGAGTAAAGGCTTGCTTATATCGATATCGGGTCCCTCGGGCTCCGGCAAGGGTTCGGTCCTTGCCAAGGTCAAGGAGAGAAACAGTGCATTCGGTACTTCGATCTCCGTAACGACCAGGGCACCCAGAGACGGAGAAACGGACGGAACGGACTACTACTTTAGGTCAAGGGAGGAGTTCGTAAGGATGGTCGAGGAAGGCGAGATAATCGAGTACGACGAGTTCGTCGGTAATCTTTACGGAACTCCGACCATACCGCTTCAGGAGATGAGTGAAGCCGGAACCGATGTTCTCCTCGACCTGACGATCGCCGGAAGCATGGCCCTGAAGGAGAATTTCGAGCAGGCAGTAACGATCTTCCTTATCCCGCCTTCTTATGAAGAACTTGAGAAGAGGCTTCGCGGAAGAGGAACGGAATCGGATGAGGATGTTAAGGCCAGACTCGAAGTCGCAAGAGACGAGATAGACAGATCGGGCGGATTTGACTACGTAGTCGTTAATGATGATCTTGACGAAGCTGCTGCTAAGATCGAGGCGATAATCAAAGCTGAGAAGTGCAGACTCGTGAGGAATATAGAAAAGTTAAGAGAAATGACATAAAGAAATGGAAAGAGGTATTAAGAAATGTTAACGGATCCTTCACTTGAACAGTTGTTACCCAAGGCAAGCTGCGCTTATGAGCTCGCAGTTCTCGTAAGTAAGAGAGCAAGCCAGCTCGTAGACGGTGCTCAGCCCATGATCCCCGATCAGGCTGATAATGCCGTTTCACTTGCATGCAAGGAAGTACTCGAGGATAAGGTAGAGGGCGTAAAGGGAATCCTTCCCAAGGACGCTTATGCAGTTCCTCTCACAAGAGAAGCTAAGCTTGCAATCGAGGCTGAGAAGAAGGCCAGAGAGCAGAAGGAAATGTTCAGAAGAGATGCTCAGGCAGCAGACATGGCTTTCACGGAAGAGAACCACACTCCTGCTACTGTTGAGATCGTAACTGAAGAAGCACCTTCAGAAGAGACTGTAGAAGAGTAAGGAGAACGCCGGATGTCTAATTCAGAGAAGATGGACAAGATCGTATCTCTTGCAAAGACCAGAGGATTCGTTTATCCCGGATCCGACATCTACGGAGGTCTTGCAAATTCGTGGGATTACGGTCCGTTGGGCGTTCAGCTCAAGAATAATGTTAAGGCTGCATGGTGGAAGAAGTTCGTTCAGGAAAGCCCTTATAACGTAGGACTTGATGCAGCTATCATAATGAACCCCAGAACATGGGAGGCTTCAGGTCACGTCGGAGGCTTCTCCGATCCTTTGATCGACTGTAAGCAGTGTAAGGCAAGACAGAGAGCTGATAATCTCGTCGAGGACTGGAACAAGGAAAACGGCGTAACAGACGTTTCCGTTGAGGGTATGGAGCCTAATGACCTTGTAGCTTATATCAGGGAGAAGAACATTCCCTGTCCCGTATGCGGCGGTCACAACTTCACGGACATAAGAAAGTTCAACCTCATGTTCAAGACATTCATCGGTGTTACCGAGGATTCCTCGAGTGAGGTTTACTTAAGACCTGAGACGGCTCAGGGTATATTCGTTAACTTCGCGAATGTTCAAAGATCAGCACGTAAGAAGATCCCGTTCGGTATCTGCCAGATCGGTAAGTCTTTCCGTAACGAGATCACTCCCGGAAACTTCATCTTCCGTACACGTGAGTTCGAGCAGATGGAGCTCGAGTTCTTCTGCGAGCCCGGTACCGACCTTGAGTGGTTCGACTACTGGAAGAGCTTCTGTAAGAACTGGCTCACATCCCTGGGCATCAAGGAAGAGGAGCTTCGTACAAGAGATCACTCCAAGGAAGAACTTGCATTCTACTCAAGAGCTACAACGGACTTCGAGTTTGCTTTCCCGTTTACTGACTGGGGTGAATTGTGGGGTATCGCAGACCGTACGGATTACGACCTGAAGCAGCATATGGAATTCAGTAAGCAGGATCTTCGTTATTTCGATCCTGTTAAGAATGAGAAGTATATCCCTTATGTTATCGAGCCGTCTCTCGGTGCTGACCGTGTAACACTAGCATTCTTGTGTTCTGCGTTTGAAGAGCAGCAGCTTGAGGGCGGAGACGTTCGTAACGTAATGCATTTCCATCCGTTCCTTGCACCGATAAAGGTAGGTATCCTTCCTTTGTCAGCTAAGCTTACGGACAAGGTAATGCCTCTTTACGAGACACTGTCAAAGAAGTTCATGTGTGAGCTTGATGACCGTCAGAGCATCGGAAAGCGTTACAGAAGACAGGATGAGATCGGAACACCTTATTGTGTCGTCTATGACTTCAATTCCGAGAATGACAACTGTGTCACCATAAGAGAGAGGGATTCGATGGAGAACATCGAGTACGAACCCGGAAACATAAGATTCCCGATCGATAAGGTCGCTGAATTCTTTGAGGGGAAATTTGATTTTTGATTTCAAAAGCGTGAGCTTTGGAAATAAACAACACATTAGATTAGAAAGGCGGGCATTTTAAATGGCGAAGAAGTACATTTATCTGTTTTCCGAGGGCAACGGAAACATGCGCGAACTGCTTGGCGGTAAGGGTGCAAACCTTGCAGAGATGACAAACCTGGGACTTCCTGTTCCTCAGGGTTTCACGATCTCGACTGAGGCTTGTACACAGTATTATGAGGACGGTCGTCAGATCAACGATGACATCCAGGCAGAGATTATGGAGTATATTACGAAGCTCGAAGAGATCACGGGCAAGAAGTTCGGTGATCTTGAGAACCCTCTCCTCGTATCTGTAAGATCGGGAGCCAGAGCTTCAATGCCGGGTATGATGGATACCATCCTGAACCTCGGTCTTAACGAGGACGTTGTCGGCGTAATCGCCAAGAAGTCCGGTAACCCCAGATGGGCATGGGACTGCTACAGAAGATTTATTCAGATGTATTCCGACGTTGTTATGGAAGTCGGTAAGAAGTACTTCGAGGAGCTGATCGATAAGATGAAGGCTTCACGTAAGGTTACACAGGACGTTGACCTTACGGCAGGAGACCTCCAGGAGCTTGCTAACCAGTTCAAGGCTGAGTACAAGGCTAAGATCGGTTCTGATTTCCCGACAGATCCCAAGGAACAGCTTATGGGCGCTATCAAGGCTGTATTCCGTTCATGGGATAACCCCCGTGCAAATATCTACAGAAGAGACAACGACATTCCTTATTCATGGGGTACGGCAGTTAACGTTCAGTCCATGGCCTTCGGTAACATGGGTGACGACTGCGGTACGGGTGTTGCTTTCACAAGAGATCCTGCTACAGGTAACAAGGGCCTCTTCGGTGAGTTCCTTACAAACGCTCAGGGCGAGGACGTTGTTGCAGGTGTAAGAACACCTATGCACATCTCCGAGATGGAGCAGAAGTTCCCGGGTGCTTTCAAGCAGTTTACTGACGTTTGCAATATCCTTGAGAACCACTACAGAGACATGCAGGACATGGAGTTCACGGTTGAGGCCGGTAAGCTCTACATGCTCCAGACAAGAAACGGTAAGAGAACGGCTCAGGCTGCCATGAAGATCGCTTGTGACCTCGTTGATGAGGGAATGAGAACTCCTGAAGAGGCAGTTGCAATGATCGACCCCCGTAATCTCGATACACTCCTTCACCCTCAGTTCGATCCCGCAGCGTTGAAGGCTGCTGAGGCTATCGGTAAGGGTCTTGGAGCTTCTCCCGGAGCTGCTTGCGGTAAGATCGTATTCACTGCTGAGGACGCTGTTGAGTGGCACAGCAGAGGTGAGAAGGTAATCCTCGTAAGACTCGAGACATCTCCTGAGGATATCTCCGGAATGAAGTCTGCTGAGGGTATCCTCACAGTAAGAGGCGGTATGACATCCCACGCTGCAGTTGTTGCAAGAGGCATGGGTGAGTGCTGCGTATCCGGTTGCGGCGAGATCGCAATGGATGAGGAGCACAAGAGATTCACACTCGCAGGCAAGGAATTCCACGAGGGTGACATCATTTCTTTGGACGGTTCAACAGGTAACATCTACGACGGTGCTATCCCTCAGGTAGATGCTGATCCCAATAACGGTTACTTCGGCCGCATCATGGCTTGGGCTGACGAGTTCAAGAGAATGGGCGTACGTACTAATGCCGACACACCTGCTGATGCTAAGAAGGCCCGTGAATTGGGTGCCGAGGGTATCGGACTTTGCCGTACGGAGCACATGTTCTTCGGTGAGGGCAGAATCGACGCCTTCCGTGAGATGATCTGCTCCGAGACTGTTGAGGAGCGTGAGGAAGCATTGAATGTTATCCTCCCCATGCAGCAGAGCGACTTCGAGGCTCTCTACGAGGCTTTGGAGGGATATCCCGTTACTATCCGTTTCCTGGATCCCCCGCTCCACGAGTTCGTTCCCACAACAGAGATCGAGATCGAGAAGCTTGCTAACAAGAAGCACAAGACTGTAGCTGATATCAAGAACATCATCTCCTCTCTCCATGAGTTCAACCCGATGATGGGTCACAGAGGATGCCGTCTGTCAGTTACATATCCTGAGATTGCAAAGATGCAGACAAGAGCTGTAATCCGTGCTGCCATCAGTGTTAAGGCTAAGCACCCTGAGTGGAACATCGATCCCGAGATCATGATCCCTCTCGTAGGCGACGTTAAGGAATTGAAGTTCGTTAAGGATATCGTAGTTGCTACAGCTGACGAAGAGATCAAGAATGCAGGTTCCGACCTCAAGTATGAAGTAGGTACAATGATCGAGATCCCCCGTGCTGCTCTTACGGCAGACGAGATCGCAGCTAACGCCGACTTCTTCTGCTTCGGTACAAACGACCTTACGCAGATGACATTCGGTTTCTCAAGAGACGATGCAGGTAAGTTCCTCGACGCTTACTACGATAAGAAGATCTTCGAGGCTGATCCGTTCGCAAGACTCGACCAGACAGGCGTAGGTAAGCTCATGAAGATGGCTATCGATCTTGGTAAGCCCGTTAATCCTGAGCTCCATATCGGTATCTGCGGAGAGCACGGCGGAGATCCTACATCAGTAGAGTTCTGCGATGCAATCGGTCTTGATTATGTATCTTGCTCACCTTTCAGAGTACCGATCGCAAGACTTGCAGCAGCACAGGCTGCCATTGCCCACAAGAAGTCTTGATCGTGTTGTTTAATTTCCTTAAAAGGAGCTGTCCCACCGGACAGCTCCTTTTTTGTTCATGATTTTGCTTCATTGACCAAACTGTTGACCAAACGAGCCAATTGGTCAACACTTGAGTCAATATAGACCGTCTATTGACTTTTTTGTTGACCAAACACATCAGATGGTCAACACTTAGGTCAACAAGGAATTCACAAACTGTTTACGCCCATACCGCAGTTTTCCCTCAAATTCAAAAAGTACGAATGTCATCCTAATTAGGCGCCTTACGCGACGCTTAATTAGGATGGTTTTATTTTGAAAAGAATACTTTCAACAGTATTGTTGTCATCTGTCATTTTGACAGGTTTCCCCGGTATCGTACTTGCAGAAGAGATCAATAAGCCAGATTTGTATAAGTTATCTGATACGATCTCATATGATGTATCAGCAGCAATATCAACCACATGGCCTGACCATGTAAATGAAGATATCGTAATTACCAATACAGGCAGTAATCCCATAAGTGACTGGTACCTGACATTTAAAGTGCCATGTTCGATAGATGACATATTGGAAGCATCAGTATTTGAGACAGACAATAACGGCACATATTCTATCAAGTGTGCTGATTGGAATCGGACATTGCAGCCCGGAGCAACGGTAACAGTAGGACTTACACTCTCGTCCAATGAAGAAGGAGTCAACTATATACCCGAATGGTATATCTTAAGCGAAGGAGCACCTGCATATGATCTGACTTCTGATACAGATGCTAACGGTAATCCTGATTATCTGGACTTTATAGGAAGAGGAACATCTGCAGATGTTACGCCGACACCTGAAGGAACATCCACTGATGATCCGACAGTGACGGATACACCTACTGTAACGGATGTACCAGAGGTAACCAATGAACCTACTGTTACAGATGAGCCAACAGTTACACCTGTTATTACCGAAGCACCAGAAGATGAGATGCCCCCGTCACCGGTTGATGATCCTCAATATTATATGAGAGATCGAGATGGTGACGGACTACTTGATTATCTTGAAGACATGTATATGACGGATCCTGATAACAAAGATACAGATGGAGATGGTTTGCTTGATGGCGATGAGATCAACATCAATACTAATCCGAGAGTTGGTGATACTGACGGAAACGGAATAAGTGACTATGAGGAAGACTTCGATGGTGACGGTATCCACAATGGCGGTGAATATGCAACCGGAACATGTATGTTTGCTTATGACAGCGACTATGATGGTGTAAACGATCATGATGAGATCTATTTGTATGGAATTGATCCGAGAAATGAAGATACTGATTCGGACGGGATAAAAGACGGCGATGAATTGACTTTGGGTCTAAACCCGGGAAGTAATGACTCTGACTCAGATGGAATAACGGATGACTTGGTTACTTTTGACCAGTCTCTGTCTATGAGTACGATAGAGGATGATCATCCGCACGAGATTACTTCGGTGAAGATAAGCGGAAATATATCAGGTCTAATAACCAGCAACACCAGGATAGAAGATACATATAATTCTGATTTCTACTGTACTGATGTTTATGGTCGAGTCGGTGTACCAATAAACATCGAATCTGAAGGTCACTTTGAATCCATGACACTTACCATTGGATATGATGAGAGTTTGTTGGGCGATACAGACGAATCAAAACTGGGCGTTTTATGGTACGACGAAGAAAGCGGATTCTTTGTTGAGCAGGAGCAGGCAGTAGTTGATACTGAGAATAATACAATCACTCTTACTCTTAATCACTTTAGCTCATATGTATTAGTTGATTTGGATAAGTGGAATAATCCTATTTTGCCGGAAGATACCAATTATATATTTGAAGCGATAGAAGGCGGGGGATATATAGCTAATTCTTATTTGCCGACGGTTGAGGAAGAGGAAGAAAACGCCTGGAGATGTTGGCGTTTTCCCCAGCCACAGATGATCAAATTGGAAACTATCAGTGCAACTTGCGAGCATGAGGCCGAATGCGTTTATTCGTTTTATTACACATGGCTTGTTATGAATCCTACAGATAACGATAAAGACGGTTTGCCTGATGCTATGGAGCAAACAGGCATGTTAGGTTCTAACCGATGCATTTATTACTCTTCTCCGGAATCAGAGGATGGTGATGGAGATGGTTTGAAGGATTCAGAAGAACTGGGTGTGGTCTATACAATCTCCCGCTGTTCAGACGGGAAGCATGTGTATATACGTTTAGATAATGAAATTGTATATAAGTCTGAGACTGGAACAATTGAAGAGGATTCTCAGTATTATGTTTTGATGGATCGCTTCAATATGGTTGAACCAGGTCGTACTCTCAGCTTCTGTGTTCCTTATTCTGATGCCAAGAAGATAGATTCTGACGAAGATGGTTATAATGATGCAGAGGATGCAAGACCTTTGGTTGAAAATGAGGATCTTATATACATATTCACTGCTCCAGGAAGTTGTCTTGAGCATTCAAAACATATCAAAGAACGTTATGAACAACATAACCTTAAGGCCTGTCTGTACAAATTTACCAGTTTTGATTCATTTAAGTATGCATGGGATGGCATCGGTTTGTCATTCGATTACTACTTTGAGGGCACTAAACCTTATGGGGATAAATATTACTATAATGCAAAGAATGTAGTGGTATTTACTCATGGATATTCAACATATATTGATATGGGTAATGACGGTGAATTTCTGAGTATAAATGGTGTTCAATATGAAAAATATCCTGAAAATCCAGTAAATTACAAGTATATTAGTGATTTAACAAATAAGAAAATAGAATCATTGAATCTATATAGCTGTTTAACAGGAAGAAATTATGATAAATATAATAGTGTTGCTGAGTGTTTTTTGCATACCTTCAGAGGTATAAAACAAGTAATTGCTCCTGATACAGTTTTATATGTAGGCAACGAAAGATTCTTCTTTATGAGATACGGAATGATAATAACTGTTTCTGATGAAGAATATACACAGTATGAGAAGAATGATAATTCCAAAGGTGAACTCATCTGCTTAAAATGTGATAATTATAAAGAGTATGATAATCCAGAAGGATTCTTGGTTTTTACAAAGGGCGATTATAATTCCATAATCAAGAGAAACGTATATGAAGATGATGTTTATACGGGGGATATGTATGTATTGCCCGATTCTAAGGGTGAAGGTTATCTAGTCTTTGACTATAAGCCATGGAACGATTCTTATCACGATCCTATAATAGATTGAGGCCTATTATGAAGAATAATATCCAATTGATAGTTACTTTCGTATTGTTGTTTTCGCTCTGTTCATGTACGAACAATCAAAGTATCGTTG